>JADJZB010000030.1:97500-331395 GCA_016719485.1 Holophagales bacterium | reverse complement strand
TGGAGGAAGGCGGACGTCGTCTCGCGTTTCTCGTCCGGAAGGACCTCCACGTAGGAGAGGCGGGAGTGGTCGTCGACGCAGACGTGGGCGCACTCCCAGCCTGATCCCTCACGCTGCCCTCTGCGGTCTCCTGTGACTCGGTGCCCCGGCCCACCGACGATGCGTCCGAGCTTCTTGATGTCCATGTGCAGCAGTTCGCCGGCGACGGCCCTTTCGTAACGGCGGTCCGGCTCTCGAGGAAACAGACTCTTCCACCGCGAAAGACGCTCGGATCGAAGAACCCTTCCGACCGTGGCTCGCGAGATTCCCGTGATCTCGGCGATGGCCACGGCAGTCCGCTTCTGCCGCCGCAGATCCACGATCCGCTGCCGGTCACGAGTTCGAATCCGACGAGGAGACCGCTGAGGACGACTCGAGCGATCCCCCAGCCCAGCCGCCCCCTCCATCTCCCATCGGGCCAGCCACTTGCGGACAGTCGGAAGGCTGATCCCGAAAGCCCTCCCAGCCCGACGACGGCTCCAACCCTCTTCGAAGACACGCCGCGCCAATAACGCTCGACTTTCGGGGGTCGTTCTTGCTCTTCTATGAAGGTTCACCCGGGCCACCTCCGTGGGTTCGCTGATGCTTCGCAACACCAGTTTCCCCCGGAGACCCGGGTGAACAACGTCCTGAGCAGCTACATCTAGGCAGCTCGGTTCGCTCCAGCCGGCGAAGCGAGAGCCCGGGGAAGCGAGGGCAGTCAGTGTCACCGTCGAGCCGGTGGCGAAATCGGCGGAACAGACCGACCCACAGCTCAGGCCGGATGGGTTTGAGTAAACGAGCCCGCTCCCGGATCCGATCCTTTTCACCTGCAGCGTGTAGGAGGGTGCGTAGACGACGACGCCTTTCTGCAGGAACCCGGAACGTGCCGAGGCGTCGTACGCCCGGCAGGTAGCGGGATACGTCCCGACCGCCTGGTAGACGTGTGTGGCGGTGTTTGAAGGGCCGTTGACAAGCGTGGACGAATCCCCGAAGTCGAACTCGTAACCCACGATGAGCCTACCGGGGGGGGGCACGGCCAAACAGGTGAGGGTCGCGAGCGTTCCGGGACGTAGGAATTCGGGCGTCACGGCGATCGCCGTGACCGTTGGTCCGACGTCGGGTCCCCCGACGTCGATGAGAGCGTACCGCGCTGCAGAAGCAAGGCCGGTGACGTCGTACGCCGTGCAGGCGACGGTCTTCGTTCCTTCCGTCGCCCAGGAGTGGCTCGTCGAGGAGGCGGCGCCGGCGTACCCCTGGCCGTCGCCGAACGAAATCAGGTAGCTTCCGATCGCTGAAGTGCCCTGCGTTGCCACGCACGACACCGTGACGAGTTCGCCAACAGCCGGTTTGGTCTTCGAGAAGGTCACGGCTGAGACGGTGGGTGGGGTGCCACCCCCTCCTCCGCCCGCCGTGCTGACGCCCACGTTCGCGATGACGTCGAGGCCGTAGCCTCTCAGGACGATCTCGTACTCCCCTGTGGTGGAGATGGAGAAGCTCGCCCCCTGCCCACCCGGGATCTCGGTCTCCGAGAACGTCCCGGCCGGCCTGTAGCTCCAGGCCAGCCCTGCCGGCGGGTTCGTGTCCCGAACGCCGTTCAGCTCGACGTAGAGCCTCGCCGTCTGGCCGGTCGTCAGCTCCCAGTAGATGCCGATCGACTTCGGAATGTCGGACGTGTCGCTGGAGTTGCGCAGGCGAATGGACGGTACGGCCTGGAGGACCGTGAGCGGCGACCAGCCGGACGCCGGCCACTGGGCCACCGTCGGAGCGCTGCAGTCCCCCGCGGTCGTGTAGGTGTAACGGACCCGAAGGCCCCAGGTGCCGACAGCCGGCGTGGGGACCGTGATCGAGCCCGTGCCGGACGCCGGGAACGGATTCGGGGCCGTCAGGCCCGTCGAGACGTAGGCCCCTTCAGGGCAGTTCCCCCGCTCAGGACGCAGAAGTTGTAGGAGAAGCCGTTCGTCGAGACGGGGCACGCGGTGGCCAATGCGGCCTTCTTCGAGGTGCTCGACACCGTGGTCGTGCTCGTCCCGACGAGGACCTGCGCCGGTGCCGTGAGCGACAGGACGACGTCGGTGACCGAGACGACCTTCGCGGCGTCCCCGGAGCAGGTGACCTGGTCTGCCTGGAGGCCCGGACACGGGGCCGTCCGGAAGCCGCCGCGGTAGGGCACGGTGACCCAGTAGCGGTAGTTGCCGGGCTGCACGAGGGCCGGGCTCGGCGTGCAGGTGGTCCCGGTGCAGGCCTGGAGCGTGAGGATGTCGTCTCCCGGCTGCCCGACGGGAACCTGCGAGACGTACCAGCTCAGGCCGGTCGTCAGCGGGCTGCCTTCGGAGAGGTCCTCGAGCGCTCCGCCCGAGAGGATCGAGGTGCTCTTCAGAAACGGACGCGGCACCTTCCAGGCGATCCGGTGCTTCGCCAGCGAGGAGGAGCCCTCGTTCAGCGCGTTCTGGGCTTCGAAGCCGATCGTGAGCTGCTTGTCGACGGGCGCGGCGGCCGAAAAGTCCGGCGTTCCCGCCGGAACCGTCCAGTCCCCGTTCGTCGTGACCGATTCCCAGCAGCCCGCGCCGCTCGACGGCTCGGGCGCCGAGCCGGTCTGAGGAACCTGTGCCGGGTCGCACGGGCCGATCAGGGTGACCTGGGTCGGAAACGTCGCACCCGCGGTGAGGACGGAGTCGGGCTGCTTCAGCCGGTAGGTGGTCGCGTTCGAGTCGAGCGCGTTGCCGTCGTGGAAGTCGTAGTCGAGCCGCCAGGACAGGAGCGGCTGGATGGCGTCGGTCGGCGAGAAGGCCGGCTTGATCCGAAGCTGGTCGCCGATGAAGACCGAGCCACCGTCGGCAACGGGAGTGGCGGCGCCTCCCGAGTAGGGAACGGCCTCGAAGCTCAGTGCCGCGCTCGCCGGGGTTGGTGCCGTGGAACAGTCCAGGGTGGCGACGTAGCTCCCGACGGAGTCGAGGATGTAGAGGAAGACGTTCCCGCCGGACACCCTCAGCCCCTTGAGCGAGAGCGCCTGAGTCGGCCCCGAGAATGCCGGTGCGGTCTCCGCCAGGTTCCTCGAGAAGTAGGAAGAGAAATGGACCTCCGGCTGGAGCCCCCCGCTGTCTCTGCCCTCGAGGAAGAACGCGACGACGTCGGAGTCGAACGGAAGCAGGACGATCTGCTTCTGCGACCTCCTCGCGCCGGCCGGCGGCAGGTGGGAACCGACGAGCGTGAGCCCTCCTGTCGTGGGGTCGACCCTGTTCAGAGTGACACCGGTGGAGGCATAGATGCCCCCTCCCAGCGACGTCGAGGCTTCCGCGAGAAGGTACAGGTCCCCGCTCTGGGGATGACTCGCGGCCGCGACGGCGGTGATGGAGCCGGAGGCCGAGAGCCCGAGCTGGGACATCGTGTAGCCCCGGCCCGAGAAATTCGCCGTGAGGCCCGCGCCCGGGGGACCGGGATTCGACACGTCGACGACGGCCAGCGCGTCGCTGTTCCAGGAGACGACGATGGAGGCGCCGGCGGCTTGCAGCGCCGTGATGCCCGACGGAGAGGAGATACCCGCGTTGGCGATCAGCGCCGAGGGGATTCCGTTCTTATGCGCCGGGCCGGCGATGGTCTGGTAGTCCGTGATGTCCGAGGCGACGATCCCCTGGCTGCTGGTGGCAAACGCGAGGTGCCGGGCCCCGACCTTCAGGAGGGCCAGGGCCCTGACCCCGTCACCCGTCGGGAGGAAGTCCCCGACCGGGTAATACGACGATCCGCTCGCGTTCATCACGATCGTCCCGTAGCCCGCTGCGTCGGTCCAGGACCCGAGGACGCGCGTGCCGTCCGGCGAGATGGCGACGGGACCGATGCGCTCCTGGCCGTCACCGCTCTTCGGGTACTTGTCCGTCCCCAGCAGGTCTTCGACGGAGATCTTCGCGGGGGCTCCGGGATTCGCGAGGCTGTAGACGAGGAAGCCGTAGTTGTAGCGGATGGTCAGGCGCTGCGCGCCCGGGGACCCGCCCAGGCTCAACGCATCCTTCCGAGCCTGGAAGCGGAAGTAGGACGGCAGGCCGGATGACGGCGGATCGAACTGCGCAGGCGCCGAGAGGACCAGGCACTGGGCAAGGCCGTGTTGCGAAACGCCGACGAAGGACAGGCCGAGGCAAGCGGCAACCGCGATGCGGGCTAACAGTCGGACCGGTGAACCGAACATCATGGGTACCCCTCGGGGTGGTCTCCGGAGCTTCGATGGGTGGCCTGCGCTCGCAAGACGCTCCGTCCGCCTGCCCTCATGTCGTCCAGCCTGGGTTCTACCGGTTCTTCGAGACGTATCCCGGACACCCAAGCCCATCGAACAGGATAAGTGAAAGTGAAGCCTCGCGCCCGAGTTAAAGGCGGCCGCCATCGCAGCGACCGAGTGCGGAATGGAGACGTGGACGAACCAGAACTCTGGGGAATGGTGTGAACAGAGCTCACCAGGCTCCCGGCTGTCGAGCCTTGGGGGCGGAATCCTCAGCGCCCGGCGAGGGCGACGGTCTCGTGGGCCGGCTCGGAGCGGCGGACGTGCTCGCTGGCGGCGGCCTGCCGGATCTTCTTCGCGAGCGCCGTGTGGAGCGCGTGCCCGGCGCGGTGCGCCACGACGTGCCCGACGACCGGACGCCCGACGAGGGCGAGGTCGCCGATCAGGTCGAGCGCCTTGTGCCTCACGAACTCGTCGGCGAAACGCAGGCGGCCGTTCACGACGTCGCTGTCGCCGACGACGATGCAGTTCTCTTCGCTCGCGCCGCGCGCGAGGCCCTTCGACCGCAGGTAGTCGTACTCGGCGAGGAATCCGAACGTCCGCGCCGGGGCGAGGTGCTCGGCGTAGACGTCGGGAGTCAGGACGACCGAGATCGACTGGCGGCCGATCGCCGGGTTCGGGAAGTCGATGGAATACGAGACGCGGAGCTCCTTCGCCGGGCGGACCTCGATCCACTTTCCGTCCTCGTTGTGGACCGAGAGCGTCTTCGTCACCGCGAAGGGGCGGACGGCGGAGCCGAGGGGGACGAGTCCGGCCTCCCGGATCTCGGCGACCCACGGGGCGGAGCTGCCGTCGAGGATCGGGACCTCGGGGCCGTCGATCTCCACCGTCATGTTGTCGAGGCCGAGCCCGACGGCGGCGGAGAGGAGGTGCTCGATCGTCCCGACCTCGCGCCCGGGCTCCCCGAGAGAGGTCGCGAAGTCGAGACGGCCCGCCTCCTCGGCGACTGCCGGGATGACGACGCCGACGTCGGTCCTGACGAAGGCGATTCCGCGGCCCGCGGGGGCGGGACGAAGGGTGGCGCGCACGTTGCGGCCGGAGTGGAGGCCGACGCCGGAGACCGAGATGGTGCGGCCGAGGGTCGTCTGCAACCTCATCACGGTCCTCTCTACGCACGGTGGATGCCAGACGGACTTCCTCGAAATCGCTGGATCCGGGTGACTTGCCGGCCTGGGGCGACCCGCTGCCGTTGAATTTCCGCATCACCTTGTGGCGTTGGCGCCACACTTCTCCCGCGGGAGCCTTCGAGCTTTTCCGGCGGTTCGCCTGACGCGGGGCACCGCGAGCGGTCGTCCGCACGGGCATACTCCGGATCGTGACCGCCCGCCCCGCAGCAACCCCGAACAGAAAGAAGGACGACGCCGTCCGGCCTGTCGCCAGGAACCGCAAGGCGTTCCACGAGTACTTCATCGAGGAGAAGGTCGAAGCGGGCCTCGAGCTGACCGGGACGGAGGTCAAGTCGCTCCGGGAAGGGCGCGCGAACCTCACGGACGGCTGGGTTGAGTTCGCAAAGGGGCAGGCCTGGCTCCACGGCGTCCACGTCTCCCCTACGACCCGGGCTCTTACATGAACCCCGACCCGGTCCGGAAACGACGGCTCCTCCTTCACAAGCGCGAGATCCTGAAGTGGGCGACGAAGATCCAGAGGTCGAGCGCCACCTGCGTCCCCCTCTCGCTCTATTTCCGCGGCCCGCGTGCCAAGGTCGAGATCGCTCTCGCCACCGGCAAGAAGCTCCACGACAAGCGCGAGACGATCAAGCGGCGCGAGGCCGACCGGGAGAGCCGCGCGGCGATCAAGGCGGGCCGGACGCGTTAGGGGGCGGCCACGAGGGGCGTGCAGGGAACGACGCGGCTCCTCACCGGAAGTAGCCCGAGACGTCCAGGATGACCTGCACCTGGCCGGACCCCGCCCGGTTCAGGACCGAGAGCACCCCTCCGGTGAGGCCCATGATCGCGTTGTTCGCGCGGATGGTTCCCGGGCGGAAGGCGATCGTCGTCGTCCCGGGCGCCGCTCCGGTACCGGGGAAGAGGGTCAGGGTCCCCGAGACCGTCGCGTTCGTCGTGGTGACGTTCAGGGCGACAGCCGTCGCGTCGGCGGGGATGCCGCAGGCTCCCGCCGGCAGCGCGAACGCGCGGGTCTCGCCTCCGGAGAGCGCCGGCCCTCCGAACGGACCGGAGGGGTGCCGGGTGTCGACGATGCGGCAGGGGGCGAGCGTGTAGAACCCCGACGCGTCGGGCGTGACGTTCTCCGCGGCGACCTCGAGGAGCCGGGCCGATCGGGCCGGCATGTCGAGCGTCAGGTGCCCGCCGCCGAAGATCGCCCCGCCGAGTGGGGAGAGTCGGGTCGAGCCGTCGAACCCGAAGACGCGGACGTCGCGGGTCCCTCCGCCCGCGATCGTGACGGTGACGGGCCGCAGCACCGTGTCGCGGTTCACGAGGACGACCACCAGCGCACCGCCCGGCGCCTCCACGGCGTAGCCGCTGACGGCTTCGGGTTCGTCCGAGGCGGCCCGCACGCTCGTCCCGGCCACCCGCGCGCCCGCCCCGTCGTAGTCGAGCCAGAGCCGGAAGGCGTCCTCGACGAGCGACCCTGCCGCCGGCGCCACCCACCGCGTCGCGACGTCCACCCCCTCCCTCGCGAAGATCCCGAGCAGCTCCGCCTGCGCGAGGGCGCTCGAGAGGCCGTCGTCGTTCCCCCAGCTGTATTCCGTGATCGCGAGCTTCGTACCGGGCAGCTCGGCGGCGATCCACTCCTTCATCCGTGGGATCAGCCGCACGGCCGCGGGGATCCACGACTCGTCGACGTAGTTCGGGTCCCAGAGGCTCCGGAGCGACCGGAGCCGCCGGGCCGACGTCGCCGCCGACTCGTCGCCCGAGAGCGCCACGCCCGAGGCCTGCGGGTAGTAGTGGACGTCGAGGACGTCGACGAGCCGCACGCCGTGCGTCTCCTCGTGCTGCCGCACCTGCCGCAGGTACCACTGGGTCAGCGGGACGCGTCCGTGGGCGATGAAGTCCGCGCCGCTCGGCGAGCAGTTGTCGGCGGCGGAGTAGAAATACTCGCACCAGCCCCACGACACCGGCCCGAACACGACCGCGGCCGGGTCCTTTGCCTTGATCGCGGCGGCGACGTCGCGCGTCTTCGTCCAGAGCTCGTCGAACGTGAGCGGCAGCGGGTGGACGTCGCGATGCGTCGAGTCCCAGAGGGCGGGCTCGTTGTCGAGGGCGTAGTAGCGGATGCCGCCGCTGGCCGCCGTCCCGAACTGGGCCGCGAGGTGGTCCATCCAGGCCGTGACGAACGACGGTCCGACGGCGATCGACGTGTCGAGCGGGTCGTTGCCGGTGACGAACGCCCCGCCGGGGCGAATGCCGTTCCCGGCATCGGGCTGGCACCAGAAGGCCCCGCCCGTCGCGGTGCACTCCGTCTCTGTCTGGGCGCCGTAGCTCTGTACCGAGAAGCCCCACGACTTCTCGCGGCTCTTCGGGGTCCACCCGATGAGCGGGACCGTCAGGATCGGCTCTCCGCCGGCAGCCCGTGTCTCGGCGAGGAACCGGTCGGCCGAGGAGCCGAGCGGCAGCGTCGACGGGTCGGGGTTGTCGTCGGGGACGTTCATGAAGAACCAGTCCATCCCCTTGTTCGAGGTGTCGTTCTGCCAGTTGTAGCGGGTCACCGCGTTGCCGCCCCAGCGACGGACGGGCCACTTCAGCTGCGCCGCCTGCGCCGCCGTCCCGAAGTTCACGCCGAAGATCTGCGGGCTCACCGGCCGGCGATCCAGGGCCGTGTCGACCGAGACCGTCACCGCGCCGCCGACGGGCGACGCCGCGACCGCGAGGGCGAGGAGCGCGGCGAGCACGAAAGGGAACCGTTTGCCGCTTCGGACCCCTCCTCCGGAGGCGCTGAGGTTTCGCATCGGTTCCGGCACCGTACGCCCGCCCGTTCGCGACATCTACTCGACCGGAGGTGAGCGCCGTCCCTCCGTGGTCTCGTCGTCCCGCGCGAAGCGAATGAGACGCAGCGGGATGGGGGCCGAACGTGGGGCGGCGACACTACGAAGGGGAGATTGTCTGAGCCATGGCACCACTTGCTGGTCAGGAGCCCTCGGAGAGGCTAGATTCAATGATGCGAGTATTCGCGTCCGGTTGCCGGTCCGGCCGGAAGGGGGATTCATGAGGGCTCCGCGTTTCCTGATCCTGGCCGCACTCGTCGCCGGCGTGCCGGGGGTTCTGCGGGGCCGCTCTGCCCGAGCGGAACGGTCCCATCGTCGCAGCGGCCCGTGGAGCCATCGTCGACGTTCCCGGCGGGAGCGGCGAGATGGAGGTGGTCCGGTTCTCGGACGAGGCGGGGACGGGACTCCTCGCGACCTCCCTGAACGACAGCCTCCGCCTCGAAGAGTGGCCGGTGGCGCCCGGCGTCCGGAGGCCGGTCGTCCTGTCGCGGTTCGAGGTCTACGCCCCCGATGCCCGCATCGTCCGGATCGTCGACGGCCAGGAGATCGAGCTGCCCCGCTCGCCGCTGGCCTTCTTCAAGGGGACGACGGCGGACGGCGACGAGCCGGCCCGGGTCGTCGCATGGGTCGACCCGGTTCTCGGAGTGCGCGGCGGCTTCGCCATCGGTCCCGACGGGATGGTCGAGATGGAGCCCGACCCCGACGCGAAGGCGGGCAGGAGCCTCAGGGTCCTGAGCTCCGAAGCGAGGTTCGGGGAGGGGGATGAACGCCGCCCGACCTTCGCGTGCGCCCAGGGCGAGGGGGAGACCGCCCACTTCAGCGTGCCCGACACGCTCGAGACGCTCGGCGAGGCGTACCGCGCCGTCGTTCCCACCCAGCTCGCTCCGCTCGCGACGACGCCCACGAAGACGGCCGTCATCGCGTTCGACACGGACGCCGAGTGGATCGCCCTGAGACACGGCGGAAGCATCGCGGGTACCATCAACCACCTCACCCAGCTCGTCGCGCTGATGACGATCATCTACGAGCGCGACGCGGGCCCCGCGAAGGACCAGGGCGTCCGGATCCTCCAGGGCTACAGCATCATCCGCGCCACGGAGGCGGAAGACCCGTACGCCGATACGACGGGCGGGGCCAGCGGGACGAAGCTGAACGAGCTCACGAACTACTGGGAGGCGAACTACCCCCGAAGTGTCGTGAAGCGTGCTCTCGTCGCGCTGGTCTCGGGAAAGCAGTCGAACGTCCCGGTGACCTCGGCTTCTGGAATCGCCTGGGTCGGCGGTCTGTGCAACGGGGTCGGCTACAGCGTCAACCAGCTCATGACGGGGTCGAGCAGCGGCTTCTGGGACATGCTCATCATGGCGCACGAGGTAGGGCACAACTTCGGCTCGCCGCATACTCATTGTTACCCGAACCCGAAGCCAGACACGTGCTACGGCAGCGAGACCGGAACGAACTGCTTCTCCGGGGCGGGGTCCTGCCCGGGGTCGGCGACGTACAACGGCGTGACGACCAACGGCACGCTGATGAGCTACTGCCACACCCCCCCCGTCAGCTGCAGTCCGCGCAACGACAACGTCTTCCATCCCACCTCGGTCTCCAGCTACCTCCTCCCGAACATCAACGGCGCCTCGTGTCTCGCGACGGTGCCCGGCGGCATCGTCCCGAGCGGGCCGAACAGCATCGGCATCTCCCCGACGTCCGGTCCCCTCGCCGGCGGACAGAGCGTGACGATCACCGGGGGCGGCTTCGCCACCGGGACGACCGTCGCCTTCGTCGAGCTCCCCTCGAACAACGTCTTCGGCGGCTCCCCGAACACGAAGCTCCTCACCGGCGTCAGCATCGTCAACGCGAACACCATCACCGCCGTGACCCCTTCGGCGACGAACACCGGTCTCGTCGACGTGGTCGTCATGAACAGCGACCAGCAGACGGCCTTCATCCGGAACGGGTATACCTACTCGACCGGTCCGGTGTCCCCATCCGTCACCGCGATCAACCCGAACTTCGGCCCGGCTGCGGGCGGTACGGCGGTCACGATCACCGGGGCGAGCTTCGTGGACGGCGCGACGGTTCGCTTCAGCGGCACGTCGGCGACCGGGGTCGGCTTCGTGAATGCGACGACCCTGACCGCGACGACTCCCGCTCGCGCCGCTGGCCTCGCGAACCTCACCGTCACGAACCCCGACGCGCAGGCCGGGACGCTGGCGAATGCCTATTTCTTCGCGCCCGCGCCGACGGCGACGAGGTGGTTCCCCGTGACCCCGTGCCGCATCCTCGACACCCGTAACGCGAACGGCGCACTGGGCGGACCGGTCCTCTCGGCGAACCAGACCCGGTTGTTCGACGTCACGACGACCCCCACGACCTGCGGGATTCCCGCGACGGCGAAGGCGCTCTCGGTGAACTACTCCGTCTTCGCTCCCCAGCAGGCCGGCGAACTGCGCGTCTACCCCGGCAACGGTGTCCCCACGATCGCGAACATCGTCCCGTTCAAGGTCAACGAGACGCGCGCGAACAACGGCCACCTGACCCTCTCGACGGATAACACGGGGACCTTCAACGTCCGAAACGCCTCCAACGGGACTATCCACTTCATCCTCGACGTCAACGGCTATTACCAGTGATCCGCGCCAGGGCCTTCGCGCTGGCCACGGCGCTGGCCCTTTCGAACGCGCCGGCCGCCGGCCAGACGATGGGCTGCCTCGGAGCCCCGGCCTCGGTCCACTGCGGCTCGCCCGAGGTGCCTCTGTTCCCGGCGGACAACTGGTGGAACGTCCCCGTGAAGGATGCCGTCCTCGACGCGCGCAGCTCGAGCATCATCGGATGGATCGGGACCGGGGTCGGGATTCATCCCGACTTCGGAGGCGACGATTCCGAAAACCCGCCCTCGATCTACGGGATGGTCCACTTCTCCGTCGCAGGAACCCAGGCTCTCGAGGAGGTCGCCTTCGACTACTCCGACTCGGACGAGGGGGCTCCCGGGCGCCCGTCCGGCTACCCGATCCCACCCGAGGCGAAGACGAACGCGAAGTGGATCGAGGGGGGATCGCCGGGAAACGAGAACCCGGGGGGCGACAAGCACATGCTCATCGTCGACCGGGACAACAAACTCCTCTTCGAGCTCTGGAACCTGCGCTGCCTGCCGGCGGGCTCCCCGACCTGCTCGTGGGAGGCCGGGTCGGGCGCCGCCTGGAGCCTCGAATCGAACGCCCGGAGGCCTTTCGGCTGGACGAGCGGCGACGCGGCCGGCCTCGCCATCCTTCCCGGGCTCGTCCGGTATCCCGAGGTCTATTCGGGGAGTCCGATCCGGCACGCCTTCCGCGTCACGACGAGAGGCGTTAACGGGTTCGTCTACCCGGCGTCGCACCTGGCGACGACGAGCACGAACGTCAATGCCCCCGCACTCGGCACGCGCCTCCGGCTCAAGCCCGCGTTCGCCCTGTCGGGATACCCGTCGGGGGCGACCGCGACCGACCGGGCTGCGATGGACCGGGTCGTCGCGGCGCTGAAGGAATACGGTCTCATCGTGGCCGATACGGGCTCGGACATGTACGTTTCCGGCGCGTACGACACACGCTGGGACAACGGCATCTGGAACCCGTTCTTCGGCGGTATCCAGGCCGGCGATTTCGAGGTCGTCGAGCAGGGCTGGGGCTCGTCCCGATTCACGCCGGTGACACCCTGCCGGCTCCTCGACACCCGGAACGCCAGCGGGGCCTGGGGTGGGCCCGCGATCCCCGCGAACGGACAACGGTCCTTTGTGGCGGCCGGGCGATGCGGGCTGCCGGCCTCCGTCCGGGCGATATCCGGGAACCTCTCCGTCGTGAACCCGGCGGTTGCCGGCTCGCTGAAGCTGATCCCGGGTGACCGGTCGGCCAGCGCCGCGACGGTGATCGGCTATGCCCAGGGGCGGGTCATCGCGAACAACTTCGTCCTCCGCCTCTCCGGGCGGAGCGCGACGCTGGCGTGGGGATCCTTCGCGGCCCGAAACGAAAGCAGCCAGCCCGTTCACGTCGTCGTCGACGTGAACGGGTACTTCGAGTAGAAAATGCGGTCCAGGACAGGAGCATCAGCATGAGCAGAACCCAGACCCGGCTTTCCACGCTTCTCTTCGCCGCCGCGGCGCTCACGGCGACCGTCGTCACGGAGCGCGCGGAGGCGCAGGGGCTTCAGTACTACGCCGTCACGCCGTGCCGGATCGTCGACACGCGGAATCCGAACCCGTTCCAGCCGCCGCCGCGGAACACGACGCCGACGGTCCTCACGGCGCTCTACCCGCCGACGTCGGAGACGTGGTGGCCCGGGCCCTACGACGCCTTGAACCCGGTCGGGATCAAGGTCCGCCTCGCGCCCCTCTACGACGGCACTGGCAACTGCGGAGTTCCGACGACGGCCTCGGCGGTGAGCCTCAACGCGTCGATGATCAACGGGAACACGCTGGGCTACTTCAACATGTGGCCTTCGAACGCGGCTTTTCCGACGGTCGCGACGATGATCGTGGGGCAGGGTGAGACGGTGACGTCGAACGGCGCCATCGTGCCGCTCGGGCCCTACTCGGCCGGCAACCCCGACATGTACGTGAGGTACTCGACGGGCCAGAAGCCGGGTTCGGCCCACCTGACCCTGGACATCACCGGCTACTTCGCGCCCTGAGCCCGGTGGCCGGGTCCCCGGAACGGTCCCGCGGTCGGGAGACAGCCGGCGTGCTATCGACGGTGAAGCACTGGGGGGCGCGCGCCCGATCCATCGCTCGCGCCCTGTCCGACCGGTCTCGCCTTTCGCTCGAGGTCGCACGCCTGCGGAACGAGAACCGCCGCCTGAACGAACGCCTCGGGCTCGCCGTACCGCCCGTCAGGAGCGATCCTTCGATCGCCTACGCCTACCTGATCGACCAGTTCTGGTGCGACCGCTACGGCATGTATTTCCGGGGATGGCTCCACTGCCACGAGCGGCGCCTCTTGCGGCTCGAGATCGAGGTCGGCGAAGCGCGTGTCGTCGTCGACACCTTCCACGACCGGCCCGACCTTCTCCGCTTCTACCCCGACCATCCGCACGTCGTGCACACCGGATTCGAGGCGTGGGTCCCATCCCGGCCGGGAACTCCCGTCTCCTGGGTCCTCGTGACCGACCAGGGGGTACGGCGCATCGTGCCCGACCTCCCCGAGCCCCAGCCGGAGCCGTGGGAGCCGACCGACACGGGCCCGCTCCTTCCGGACTTCATCGCCGAGATGCAGGCGCGTCGCGGCCGCGTGCTCGAGATCGGAAGCCGGCTCGTCTCGCCCGACGCCCAGGTGTTCCGGGAGCGCTTCCACCGGTACGTCGGCACGGACATCTTTCCGGCACGAAACGTCGACGTCGTCGCCGACGCGCATTACCTCTCCGGCGCTTTCGGCTCGGAGACCTTCGACGGCGTCTTCTCCCTCAACGTCCTCGAGCACCTCTCGGCCCCCTGGCTCGTCGCGCGCGAGATCAACCGGGTGCTGAAGCCCGGAGGGCTCACGTTCCACAACGCCCCGCACACCTGGCCGATCCACGAGATGCCCAACGACTTCTGGCGGTTCTCGGACGAGGGGCTGCGCCTCCTGTTCGGGCCGGCAAGCGGCTTCGAGGTCCTTGACGCAAAGGGCTACGGGCGGGTCTACGTCCACCCGGACTGCCGCAAGGGTGCCTACCTCGGCATGCCGACCATCGCGAGCGTCGGTGGGGCCTGTGTCCTCTCGCGAAAAGTGCGCACCGTCGGCCGCGATGAGATCGCCTGGCCGAGCGAAGCGGCCGAGTCGAACCGGCGCGCGCTCTCGTACCCGGCGCCGGCGTGAACACCGCCTGAAGGAGCCTTCGGTTCCCCCCCGCCCGACTGGGTGATAATCCTCGGTCGCGGAGGGGAGATGCGCTGCCTGGTCATCCATGGCGAGGACGAGGTGCTCCGGTTCCCGGTGCCCGAGGCGGAGGCTCGCCTCGGGTCGGACCCCTCGAACGACCTCGTCGTACAGGTCGCGGGTGTCTCGCGCTTCCATGCCCGCCTCGTGCCCGATTCTCTCGCGCCCCGCCTGTTCGATCTCGACTCGAAGAACGGGCTTGTCGTCAATGGGAAGCGGTACCGGGAGGTCGCCCTTTTCCCGGGGCTCATCGTCCACGCGGGCGCCGCCCGTCTCTCGCTCGAGGACGGAGCAACGTCCGACTTCGAGATCGCCGTCGAGTTCGCGCGGCAGCCCGACCACCCCCTCCGGCCTTCCGAAGCCTCCGCCCCTGTCACCGACACGATCACGTCGAGTCCGACCGGTCGGGACGCGCTCGGTCTCCTGCGCGACCTGAACGGATTCGGCAAGGAGGGACGCCCGAAGCCCGGCACGGACGAGTTGCTGGAACGGCTGAGGAGGGTCCTCGGTGCGGAGACCGTCGCCCTGCTTCGGGAGAGTCCCTCGGGACGCGAGGTCGTCCTTGCGAGCGGCGAAGCTCCCGACAGCCGAGCTCTCTCTGCACTCCCGGCACCTTCCGGGGCGAAGGGAAGTCTCTGCTTTCTGGACATCGGCGACACGACCGGCGCCTTCCAACCGTCGTGCTCACCCGACGCCCTCGCCGCGCTCGTCCTGCTGCCGGCCGGCGCCGCCTTCGCTCCCTGGCAGAGGGAGTTCCTCGGGTTCAGCCTCGATCACCTCACCGACACGCGGAACGCCCTGGCGCGTGAGGTCGCGATCTCGGTGCCAAGGCACCGGCAGCTCGTCCTTCCCGAGGGGATGGTCCGGGGCGATTCGATCGCGATGCGCGGGCTTCTCTCACAGATCGCGAAGACGGTCCACTCCCGCATCGACGTCCTCATCCACGGCGAGACGGGAACGGGCAAGGAGCTGATCGCACAGCTGATCCACGCGTCCGGACCGACCGCAGGAGGCCCGTTCGTGGCGATCAACTGCGCCGCCATCCCGGCGGAGCTCCTCGAATCGGAGCTCTTCGGGGTCCGTGCGCGCGTCGCGACGGGAGTTGACGCGCAGCTCGGGCGAATCCTGGACGCGAACGGCGGCACGCTCCTCCTCGACGAGATCGGCGAGATGCCGCTCTCGCTTCAGCCGAAGCTCCTCCGTTTCCTGCAGGAGCGCGAGGTCCACTCGATCGGTGCCTCGAAACCGGAGAAGGTCAACGTGCGGGTCATCTCGATCTCGAACCGAGATCTCCTCGAGGATTCCAGGGCCGGGCGCTTCCGCTCGGACCTCTTCTACCGCCTGCGTGGTCTCCAGTTCCACGTCCCCCCCCTCCGCGACCGGAAGGAGGACATAGCAGGTCTCGTCGCGGCCCTCGCTGCCCGCGCTGCAGAGGAGGAGGGGAAGCAGATTCGCGGCATCAGCCGCAAGGCGCTGGACCTCCTCGAGGCGTACGACTGGCCGGGGAACGTCCGGGAGCTGCAGGCCGAAGTGCATCGCGCCGTTCTCTTTTGTCCGGCAGGTGCCCTATTGGGCGCAGAACACTTCAAGACCGTTGACTGGGCGGTTAGGCAAGGTCGGTCGGGCTCAGCGGCCGAACGGGAGACTCTTCGCCCTGGGCAGCACTTGGGCGGGGGCGGTCTCGAACTCCGAGATCGAGTCGTCAAGTTGGAGAAGGAGATGATTGCGGCAGCGCTGGCAGAAACCGCGGGCAACCAGACACGAGCCGCGAAGATACTCGGTATCACGAGGAATGGGCTTGCACTGAAGCTCGCACGGCTCTTTCCAAGCGGACGTCCTTTGTAGGCCGCCCCTCCCGACGTTGGTCTCGACAGAGAGATCGACCTCACGTCTCGGGTATTCCCGCTCTCGGGGCCTTTGTCAGCGGCCTGTTGGCTGCTACAGCGCTTCCGTTGCCTCAGGCCTGGCCCGTCGCCACGACCACGGCAGCTCCTTTATCAGCTTTCAATCGAAGGTTCTCTTCCTCGGCATCGCCTCGAGCCCGGCCTACGTGCGAGAGCGCGAGGGAAACGGCGGCGCCGAGCCCTTCATCCGAACCCTCAAGGAGCAGCTCCTCTGCCTCCATCGTTTCGACACTCTCGAAGATCTCCAGCGCGCCCTCGTCGGCTTCAAGCATCGCTACAACCACCAGTGGCGCATCGAACGCCACAGCTTCCTCTCCCCCTCGCAGCAGCGCTCCCGCCTCCTCGATTCTCTTCTCTTCATGAGGCCGCGTGATTACCATCTCGCGGCTGCCCTAGGATCCCGGGCCAGTCCAGGCTGAACGGACCCTGGCGTAGGCTTTCCGACGAACCATGCCAGGGCCTACTCGTGAAGCAGTGCCCTGGCCGCGGAAGCCACATCCCTGACGCACGAAGGGAATCGCCGAGGACGACCCGTCAGAGCGCTGCACACAGCGTTTCATGGGCCGCCAAGATTGTTGGCTACCGGACAGGAAACCGAGAATCGTACTGATGCTTCGGCACCACGTCCCGTCAATCAGGTCAGATCGAATTGAATCCTTCGTGCCCGAAAGCGTCGATGGCGTCCGAATTGCAGACCCGGAACGTAACGGACAGGTCTCTCGGAGATCCCGCTTGCGACAAGAGGGAGTCGGGGGTCCTGTTTCGCCAGAGCCGGTCACTTGAGGTCTCCCTGTGGGGCCATGCAGGAGGAGTCTGTGAGGATTCAATCGAGCTTCGTTCACATGTGCGGACTGGCAGCTACCGCGACTCTGCTTGCGTTCTCCGGCACGCTGGCCGCAACGACGATCAGTGAGTTTTCGACGGCTGACTTGGTCCGGCACGCTCAGCTCGGCGGGAGGATGTCGGTATTGAAGAAAGCCTCCATCCCGGGCGGTTCTATGTATCGCCTCCGGATCGATGACCTCCTCGTCGGATCCCTCTTGGGAGACGAACTCGACCTCACACTCGACGACTCTGTCGAAGGCATGCCGCAGCTTCAACTGGGCAAAAGCTACGTCCTCTTCCTCAGTCTCGCGAATCGATACGAGAGGATCATCGCGCTAATACCGGGCACCATTGAGGAGAGAAATGGCCTCCTCTTTAGCTACGGTGGACAGCCGACGCGACTTGAGTCGGTGAGCAGCGTGGTTCCCTCGATGTCGAAGGGAGAAGGCGCCGGCGTACCGGTGACAGTGACAGCCCATCGACTCATCCCGGCCGACGATCCGATGTCCTATGCGGAGTTCCGCTCCTCGCTTCTGCGAGTCAGGGACGAGTTGCTCAGCGCAGGCGCACTCCTTCGTTGGAAGTAGAGGAGAGCCCTGTGAGATCCGGCGGTCGCATGCGCGTCGGGATTGGTTTTGTCTACTTCGTGGTGGCTCTGATTTTGAGTTTCGAATCAGTGGCGCAGGCGAAGTTCGCGCTGCATAGGACACAGGCATGGAGCCGTCACCCGGCTAAGAAGGACCCGGCAGCCGTTGGTACCTCGAACAACACGTGGTACTACAACGCATCAGGGGCTCCCAGCAACGCTAATGAGAGCGATGTAAAGCAACAGCTGGTGGCGGCTATGACGCAATGGAACGGGGTGCTTTCAAAATGGACCTTCTATACGAGTTCGATCTCGAACACGACAGACCCACCGGATCCCCTGGACACCTTTCACGACGTCGGCTGGTACCACGAATCGGGTGCGGCGCTCGCGGTGACGACATATCCCTGGCCGTCGGGTTACCAGCCCGACGGAGCCGACATTAAGTTCAACACCTACTACACGTGGGCCTTCTCCTCGACTACGCCATCGACCGCATACGATTTCCGCTCCGTGGCACTACACGAGTTGGGACATGTGGTCGGGAGCGGACACTCGAGCACTGCGCAGAACGTGATGTACTACGCGATCCCCCAGGGTAGTCAGAAGCGTAGTCTGCAGACGGACGATACCTACGTTGCTTCGTACCTCTACGGTTCCTCTCTCGATGCGAGCGTTCAGAGCGGTGCTCCTGCATTGATGACAGTGGGAGTCGACTACTACGTCACGTTCCAGTACGTCGTTTCGGCAGGATTCTCGCCGGTTCCGAGTAGTGAGTGCTACCTGGACATCAGCTTGACGGCCGGTAATGCGGCGGTGGCTGTCTACGATTACTCGCCAGAGTGGGATGCTGTTGACGACCGTGCCATAGGGTCGACTATCTACAGATACAGCGGCACGACGATGTTGGCGACGAACCGACTGTTCAGCGCGCGGAGAGGATTGTCCCTGCCGTCGAATGCCTCGTACTTCGTGACCCTGCGGGTCCGGGCATTAGACGCGACCAGCCCAGTGGCATTTCTTTACCGTGCGAACTACGTGAACTCATCTCACCAGGAACCCACGTCGGACAACGGTGCCGTTCAACCTTCGGCTCCGGCGATCTTCGGGGACCTTTCCCCTCGTACATCGTCTTACCTGGACCAACAGGGCTTCCCGGCGGCCAGGCTCTCGATTCCGGTGGTGGCGGGTCCGGCGGCTCCGTCTGGCCTATCAGCGTCTGCAGCGTCGTCAGCGCAGATCAATCTGGTCTGGATGGACAACGCGACCAACGAGACGGGCTATAAGGTCGAGCGGAAGACGGGTACCGCTGGGACCTGGGGGCAGATAGGGACGGCGGGAGCAAGTGCGACGAGCTACCCGGACACGACATGCAGTCCGAGCACGACTTACTACTACAGGGTTCGAGCGACGAACAGTGCCGGAGACTCGGGCTATTCGAACGAGGCGAACGCGACCACGCCGGCGGCGCCTCCGGCGGCTCCGTCTGGCCTATCAGCGTCTGCAGCGTCGTCAACCCAGATCAATCTGGTCTGGATGGACAACGCGACTAACGAGACGGGCTATAAGGTCGAACGGAAGACGGGTACCGCTGGGACCTGGGGGCAGATAGGGACGGCGGGAGCAAGTGCGACGAGCTACCCGGACACGACATGCAGTCCGAGCACGACTTACTACTACAGGGTTCGAGCGACGAACGGTGCCGGAGACTCGGGCTCTTCGAACGAGGCGAACGCGACCACGCCGGCGGCGCCTCCGGCGGCTCCGTCTGGCCTATCAGCGTCTGCAGCGTCGTCAAGCCAGATCAATCTGGTCTGGATGGACAACGCGACCAACGAGACGGGCTATAAGGTCGAACGGAAGACGGGTACCGCTGGGACCTGGGGGCAGATAGGGACGGCGGGAGCAAGTGCGACGAGCTACCCGGACACGACATGCAGCCCGAGCACGACCTACCACTACAGGGTTCGAGCGACGAACAGTGCCGGAGACTCGGGCTCTTCGAACGAGGCGAACGCGACCACGCCGGCGCCTCCCGTAACGATTCCGGCGGCTCCGTCTGGCCTATCTGCGTCTGCGGCGTCGTCGACCCAGATCAACCTCGTCTGGGTGGACAACGCGACCAACGAGACGGGCCATAAGGTGGAACGGAAGACGGGTACCGCTGGGATCTGGGGGCAGATAGGGACGGCGGGAGCAAGTGCGACGAGCTACCCGGACACGACATGCAGCCCAAGCACGACTTACTACTACAGGGTTCGAGCGACGAACGGTGCCGGAGACTCGGGTCATTCGAACGAGGCGAGCGCGACGACGCCGGCGCCTCCCGTAACGATTCCGGCGGCTCCGTCTGGCCTATCTGCGTCTGCGGCGTCGTCGACCCAGATCAACCTCGTCTGGGTGGACAACGCGACCAACGAGACGGGCTATAAGGTGGAACGGAAGACGGGTACCGCTGGGACCTGGGGGCAGATAGGGACGGCGGGAGCAAGTGCGACGAGCTACCCGGACACGACGTGCAGCTCGAGCACGACTTACTACTACCGGGTGCGTGCGACGAACAGCGCCGGGGATTCGAGCTTTTCGAACGAGGTGAGCGGGACGACGCCGGCGCCGTTGACGTGTACGACACTCAGTTGCGCATCGCCGATGGTGGGCAGCCTGTCCACCACAGATGCCACGAACGGTCATAACGGCCCAGGCGTCTACGTCGATCGATACTGCTTTGCCGGCGAAGCCGGCCGCACGATCACCTTCGACCTCGTCTCTGCGTCCTTCGACGCCTACCTGTATCTCTTAGATCCGTCTGGAAACGTCGTGGCATGGAACGATGATTGGAGCGGACTGAACTCGCACATCTCGTTCACCCTTCCTTCTTCAGGGCAGTGGACCGTGGAGGCCACTTCCTACCATCAAGGTGCGACCGGGCCCTACACGCTTACGATGTCAGGTTGTGCGAACGGTAACGGTACCGCCTTCTATCCGCTGGCTCCATGCCGGATCATCGATTCCCGCAATGCCGCAGGGCCCGCCGGCGGGCCAGGGCTCTCGCCCCAAGGATCAAGGATGATCTATGTTGCGGGTGCCTCCTGCGGCGTTCCCGCCACCGCCACGGCGGTAGCCGTGAACCTGACCGCGATCAGCCCCCCGGCTCATGGTGCCCTCAAGCTGATCCCGAGCGGGACGAGCCCGACAGCAGCCACGGCGCTCAGCTTCCGTGCGGGCCGGATGAGTTCAAATAACGTGATTGCCAAGCTTGGTCCGGATGGAGCCGCGGTGGTGTTCGCAGACACGTCCTCGGGCACGACGCAGTTCACGCTCGACGTCAGCGGGTACTTCGCACCTTCGTGGCAAGAGGTCACTGTCTGGCTTCCAGGAGACGTCCCGCTCATCCTAACGAGAGTTCCGGCAGGTACCTTTCAAATGGGATCGCCGACTACTGAGAGAAGCAGAGAGACAGACGGGACTACCGAAGCGCTGCACCAGGTTTCGATTTCGAGTGACTACTATATTGGCAAGTACGAGATCACGCACGCTCAATGGGTCGCGGTTATGGCATCGCACCCGGACGACAACCCGTCGTGCGGGGCGTCCTGTCCCCAGAATCTGGTGTCGTGGAATCAGGTCTCGGGAACAGATGGATTTCTTCAGAGACTGAATGCACATTTATCAGCGACCGGTCAGCAGGGCGCGGGAATGTTCAGGCTACCCACGGAGGCGGAGTGGGAGAGAGCGTGCAGGGGTGGCACTCAGAGCAGGTTCTCTTTCGGCGATGCTCTCAATGGTTATGAAGTCTGCAACCCGAGTGCGGAGGCCGATCCTTACATGTGGTTCTGCGGCTCCTCTGGAGGCTCTCAGCATCCGGTGGGCACCAGAAGGCCTAATCCGTACGGCCTGTTCGATATGCATGGAAACGTTTATGAGTGGTGTGCAGATTGGTATTCAGACTACAGTGGTGTGCCGGAAACCAATCCCGTCGGGCCGCCATCGGGTACCTACAGGGTCGTGCGCGGCGGTTCGGCTTCCGACGTCCTTGCACGAGCCCGTTCCGCCGCGCGCTTGTTTATGGAGCCCAACGAGTTCAGCCACCGCATCGGCTTTCGGGTGGCGCGGACGCGATGACCGAGGATCAGCCAGAGGCCCTATGGACTTATAGAAGACGGCCTGTATGGGGCTTGGCGCGCGAGACACAGGAGAGTAACGATGACGGACACTTTGTATGCCAGCAGGGGAGTTGCAGCCATGGAAACGAAGCGGAGGGCAATCGGTCTCACCGGAATTCTGGCCGCTGCATTCGCAGCGGTCATCGTTTCGGAGAGCGCCGAGGCACAGGGCTACCAGTACTACGCCGTCACGCCGTGCCGGATCGTCGACACGCGGTATCCGAACCCGTTCCAGCCGCCGCCGCGGAACACCACGCCGACGGTCATCACGGCGCTCTACCCGCCGACGTCGGAGACGTGGTGGCCCGGGCCGTATGACGCCCTGAACCCGGTGGGGATCAAGGTGCGGCTCGCGCCTCTCTACGACGGAACGGGCAATTGCGGGGTGCCGTCGACGGCCGCGGCGGTGAGCGTGAACGCGTCGATGGTCAACGGGAACACGCTGGGCTACTTCAACATGTGGCCCTCGAACGCGGCCTTTCCGACGGTTGCGACGATGATCGTGGGGCAGGGCGAGACGGTGACGTCGAACGGGGCGATCGTGCCGCTCGGACCCTACTCGACCGGCAACCCCGACATGTACGTGAGGTACTCGACGGGCCAGAAGCCGGGCTCGGCCCACCTGACCCTGGACATCACAGGCTACTTCGCCCCCTGAGGTGGGATCGCCGGATTCCTCGCACGGTCTGCCGCTCCGGCCTCGGGGCGGCGGACCAGGCGGAGGCGGCTCCCGTCAGCGCGTCGGCTTCGGGTATTCGGATCGGACGACCGAGTGGACGTCAACGTCCCACCGAAACTTCTCGGTGTCGTACTCGCCCGTCTTCCTCGCCACGAGCGCGATCCCCATGTTCATGGGATGCCGGAACAGGCCCCTCGTGGGCGCGTCGGCCACGAGAGAGTAGGCGCGGCAGGGGAGGCCCTCGACGGCCTCGACGATCTCGAAGCCGGTCTCTGGGATGAAGAGGTGGGATAGGCCCGCGACGGGGAACCGCCAGAAGTCCCACGGGAGCTCGTGAGCGGGCCAGACCGGGTGGGTCGAGAGGAAGACGTAGCCCCCGGGTTTGAGGATGCGGTTGATTTCGAGCACGACCTTCCACGGAAAGACGAGGTGCTCGAAGACCGAGGCCGAGAAGACGACGTCGACCGAACCGGGCTCGAAGTGGCGCGACAGCTCGTGAGCGTCGCCGACGACGTCGACGCCCCGCCCGGGGTGAATGTCGAAGCCCGTGTATCGCGCGGCCTTCGGGAAGAGATCGCGTCGGAGCACTCCCGTGACGTCGCGGGAACCGATCTCCACGACGACCGGCGCCGGCATCTTTCCGACGATCGACAGGAACTCGGGAAGGAGCTCGTGAAAACGGAACCGCTCCGCCTTTCGGATGAGCGGGCGATGCAGGAGGTTGAGGAACGCGAAGTACCAGTCCAAGTCGGATCTCACTCTCTCAGGCTAGGCGCTGCCGCTGAAGAGCCGGCGGATGCGCGTCGCGAGGCCGACCGGGGCGAGGGCGCGCTCCCTCTCGTGCCGGACGGACTTCGTGAGTGCGTCGGCGAAGGCCGGGCCGGCGGGCAACGACCGCTGCGCGTCGGCGAGGTCGAGGGCCTCGTCGAACAGGGCGATCGCGACGTCGGCGTGTCCGTCCCCGTTCAGGCGCAGGGCTCCACGCGCGAAGGTCGACCACGCGACCGCCTGGAGCAGCCCTTCGCGCTCGACTGCGGCCTGCGGCTCCGAGCGGACCCCGCGGGCGAGCGATGAAGGGTCGATCCGCTCGACGCGGAGCGCCCGGCAGAGAAGCCGCTGCAGGCGCTCCTCCTCGAGTCGGGCCGCTTCGTGACGCCCCGAGAAGACGTGAGCCTTGAAGAGCTCCGTCGCCGCGATGGCGAGGATCTCTCGCCCCGGCGGGAAGTCGAGCCCCGTGCCTTCCCGGTCTCGCTCGAGATCGAGAAACCTCTCCACCTCCGTGACGGAGCCGCGGCCGAGGGCCATCGCGGCGACCTGGTAGAGCGCGTTGTACGCGTAGCTCGTCGCGGTCGGAATGAACGTCGGGTCCAGCGCGACGAGCCTCGGGGCCGTTTCGGCGACGAGGTCGAAGTGATGTCGCGCCTTCTCGGCCGACCCGCCGCCGGCGACCTCGAGGATCCCGAGCGCGTGATGGAGCTCGAGGAGGAACCACGGAACGTGCTGCCCGATCTCGGACGGGCCCGGGATCGCCCCGGCGCGGCGACGGCAGACTTCGGGATCCGTGACGTCGTCGCCGTAGCGTTCCAGCAGGGAGAGCCGAAGGCGGCCCCGGACCTCCTTCGCGGCGTCCCAGTCGCCCGCGTTCATGAGGTGCTGGAAGAGCCGGAACGTGAGCCCGTCGCGGACGGAGGTCGAGGAGGAGCCCTTCTCCACTTCGCGGCGCAGGTACGCGCCGTACTCCCGCCGGGCCTCCATGCGGTCGATGGCGGCGTCAGCGACGTCCTCGCCGGCGATGCAGACGACGTGAGCGCCGGACCTCTCGATGCGGACGGCGGGGAGGCCGGCGTCGACGCAGAGCTTCCGGAGCGCGGCCGGGCTCAGGACACACGTGTGGAACCCCGGGCTCAGGACCTCCCAAGCCTCGAGGTCGTCGGGGTCGGCCTCGTCGAGCGGGCCCGTGTCCGGAGTGCTCAGGACGACGAGACCGCCGGGGGCGCGCAGCGAGGCGAGTATGCGGAGAAATCCGGACGGGTCCGGGACGTGCTCGACGACCTCGGAGCTGAGGACGACGTCGAAGCGCCGGCCCTCGAGCTCGGGGGCGGCGCCGGCGAAGCCGTGAACGACCGGGATGCCGAGGCGCTCCTCGCCGGCGAATCCCAGGGCGGAAGGCTCGACGCCGAGGCCCTCGCGGCCGAGCGACCTCCAGAAGTGGACGCTGAAGCCGCAGCCGCACCCGACGTCCACGAGCCCGGAGGATTCGCGCCGCGCCACGGGGACCGCGGTGAGGAGCATGCTGATGAAGTCGATGCCCGCGCCCACCTCCACGTAGGGGTCCGGTGCGAGGCGGCCGGCGAGGAGCCCGCCGTAGTCGGGCATCTCCATGGGATCCATGAGGTAGGTGCCGCAGGCCGGGCAGCGGACGAAGCGGCGATAGAGGCCCGGTACGACGACGTCCGTCGCCTCGACGACCGCCGGCATGGGCGACTCGGTGCCGCACCCGAGGCAGCGTCGCTGGGAGGGGGGAAGGTCGTCGCGATCCCGAAGCCAGCGGACGTGCGGTCCGGCGAAAGCTCCCATCGGGCGATGCTAACCCACGATTTCCGGGCGCCCGCCGGCGCCCTGCGACAATCGGAGAGGATGAAAGCGCCGGGCGAAGACCAGGACGAGCTCGCCCGCCTGCGGGCGGAGAACGAGGTCCTTCGAAAGGACGTCGAGGCCCTCGCCCGTTCCCTCCAGGAGGCGGAGGGGTCGCTCGGGTGGCTCCTCACGCAGAAGGCGAGGCAGCTGATCGACTTCGTCGCGCCGAAGGGCTCCCGCCGGCGCAGCGTGGTCATACGGGGCCTCTCGTCCCTGCGTCCCTGGGTGCAGGACGGATTCCGGACGACGGCCCGCGCCACTGTCGTGGAAGCGCGGGAGAGCGTCCATCTCGCGCGCCTGCGGCGTCGCGCCGGTCCCGGGGCCGAAGGCGCACCGGGGAGCGTCCTCTTCGTGAGCGGGTCGTTCGGTGCGATGGAGAGGTACCGCTGCGCGACCCCGCGCGAGCAGCTCGCGCTCGCCGGCGTCCGGTCGGTCCTCCGCCGCGGGGCGGGAGCCGGGATCGTCGGCGAGGCCGAACGGCACGACCTCCTCGTCCTCCACCGGATCCCGTTTTCGACGGCGGTCGCGAGGATCGTCGAGGCCGCGAAACGGCACGGCGCGCCCGTTCTCTTCGACGTCGACGACCTCGTCTTCGACCCGGGCCTCATGGAGCGGATCGACGCCCTCCAGTGGATGGAGCCGGCGGAAGCCGCCCTCTTCCGCGACAGCCTCGAGCGGTACCGCCGGACGCTCGCCCTCTGCGACGGCGCGATCGTCCCGACCGAGCCTCTCGCGGAGGCCGTCCGGGCGCTCGGGATGCCCGCGTGGGTCCACCGGAACGCCCCGAGCCTCGATCTCCTCGAGCTTTCCGAGGCCGCGCGGCAGAAGCGGAAAAGCGACCCGTCCCGCGTCGTCCTGGGCTACGCGAGCGGCTCGAGGACCCACAACCGGGACTTCCTCGAGGCCTCGCCGGCCCTCCTGACGCTCTTCGCCGAGAACCCTGCCGTCGAGCTGCACCTCATCGGCTACCTCGACCTCGGCCCGGAGTGGGGGCCGTTCCTTCCCCGGGTGAAGAAGCTCGAGTACGTCCCATGGCGCCGCCTCCCGACCGTCCTCGCGACGTTCGACGTGAACCTCGCGCCGCTCGAGCACGGGAACCCCTTCTGCGAGGCGAAGAGCGAGCTGAAGTGGGTGGAGGCGGCGGCCGTGGAGGTTCCGACGATCGCCTCTCCCACGGCGCCCTACCGGAGCGCGATCCGGCACGGGAGCGACGGGTACCTCGCGTCGACGAGCGAGGAATGGCTCGTGGCGCTTCGCGCGCTCGCGGGTGACGCGGGTCACCGCGCGGCCGTCGGCGCCGCGGCGAGAGCGAGCCTCCTCGACCGGTACCACCCCGCGCGGATGGGGAGCGTGCTCGCGGCGATCCTCTCGGGCGTGGGCGACCGCGGCCCCCGAACCGGTGCGGCGAGCGCCCGGACGCTAGAATCCGGCACTTGAACGTCCCGCCGATGGAACTTCCGAAGGACATCTACGACTCGTCCGAACGGGGTGGGCGCGTGATCGCGGAGGCGCGCGAGCTCTGGCGTTTCCGCCACCTCGTCCGGGAGCTGATCTCCCGCGACATCAAGGTCCGCTACAAGAGGTCCTTTCTCGGGGTCGGGTGGACACTTCTCGGGCCGCTGATGCAGATGGCGGCGCTGACGGTGGCGTTCTCGGCGATCCTCCGGTACGAAGTGCCCAACTACCCGGTCTACTTCCTCACGGGGACCCTCTTCTGGACGTTCTTCTCGCAGGCGACGAGCCACGCGGCGAACCTGACGACCGACGCCCTCGAGCTCTCCCGGAGGATCTACCTGCCGCGGTCGGCGTTCGTCGCGTCGGCGCTCGGGGTGGCTCTCGTCAACGTGGCCGTGAGCCTCGTGCCTCTCCTCGTCATCGCGCTGTTGACGGGACACCCCATCCGGGCGACGTGGCTCTTCCTGCCCGTCGCCATCGTCCTCGGCGCGGCCTTCACCGCCGGTGTGGGGCTCGTCATCTTTACCCTCGCCAGTCGTTTCATGGATGTGCGTGAGACCTACCTGGTGCTCCTGCAGCCGTGGTTCTTCGTGACCCCGATCCTCTACCCGCGCGAGATCGTCCCCGAGCGGTTCCAGCCGCTGGTGAGGTTCAACCCGATGACCTATCTCGTGGAGGTCTTCCGGGCGCCCCTGTACAACGGCTGGCTTCCGGGGTGGAAGACGATCCTCTTCTCGTGCCTCGCGGCGACGGTCAGCCTGGCCGTGGGGTGGTGGTTCTACTCCTCGCGCATCGACGACTATGCCTCCCGAAGCTGACGCGCCGCTTCCTGCCATCCTCGTGGAGGGGGTGACGGTCCGCTACACCGTCCCGCGCGAGATGGTCGCTTCGCTCAAGGAGTACGCGATCCGGCGGCTCGCGGGGCGGTTCGAGAGGGACGAGTTCGTCGGCCTCCGGGACGTCGACCTCGTCATCCGTCCCGGGGAACGCGTCGGGGTCATCGGGCCAAACGGGGCTGGGAAGAGCACGCTCCTGCGCCTCATCGCCCGGGTCCGGCGGCCCGCGACCGGCCGGGTCGTGGTCCGCGGACGGGTGGCGCCGCTCCTGGAGCTCGGGCTCGGATTCCACGGCGAGCTGACGGGGCGCGAGAACGTGACCCTGCAGGGAGCCCTCCTCGGCGTCTCGCGCAAGGAGATGATCGAGCGCCTTCCGAGCATCGTCGCGTTCGCGGAGCTCGAGGGGTTCTTCGACGCGCCGACCCGGACCTACTCGACCGGCATGGTCGCCCGGCTCGCGTTCGCGGTCGCGACCGACGTCGACCCCGACATCCTCCTCGTCGACGAGGCGCTCTCGGTCGGGGACGAGCGGTTCCGGGCACGCTGCCACGACCGGATGGAGCAGTTCCGCGACCGCGGGAAGACCTTCCTGTTCGTCTCCCACTCCCTGGAAGAGGTCGTCGCGACCTGCCAGCGGGCCGTCTGGATCGGCGAAGGCCGGGTGGTCGCGGACGGGCCCGCGGCCGAGGTGTGCGAGCGCTACCGGGCGTGGTCCCACGCTGGGTCGACAGTGCTGCCGGCCGGGAACGGCGCGGCGTGACGCGCACCCTCATCACCGGCATCACGGGCCAGGACGGCTCGTACCTGGCGGAGGCGCTGCTGGCCGAAGGTCACGAGGTCCACGGGCTCGTGAGGCAGGCCAGCAACCTGCAGCGCAGCCGCCTCGACACCCTCCCGCCCTGCGCCGCCGCGCGCGCCGAGGGGAGGCTCGTCCTCCACTACGCGGACCTGACCGATTCGTCGAGCCTCCAGTGGGTCGTGCGGCAGGTAATGCCCTCCGAGGTCTACCACCTCGCCGGGCAGAGTCACGTCAAGATCTCCTTCGACCTCCCCGAGTACACGGCCGACACGACGGGCCTCGGAACGCTGCGCCTGCTCGAGGCGGTGCGCCAGAACGCGCCCGAAGCACGGTTCTTCCTCGCGGCCACGAGCGAGATCTTCGGAGAGCCGGCGGAATCGCCGCAGAGCGAGACGACGCCGACAGGCCCCGTGAACCCGTACGCCGCCGCGAAGCTCTACGCCCTGAACCTCGTCCGCATCTACCGAAAGGCCTACGGGCTCTTCGCGTGCGCCGGGATCCTCTTCAACCACGAGAGCCCGCGGCGCGGCGAGAACTACGTGACCCGCAAGATCGCGGGCGCGGCCGCGCGCATCTCCCGAGGCCTCGAGAGAGAGGTGCACCTCGGAACCCTGTCTCCCCGTCGCGACTGGGGCTGGGCGCCCGACACCGTCGCGGGGATGCGGGCCATCCTCGGCGCGCATCGGCCCGACGAGTACGTCCTCGCCACGGGAGAGACCCACTCCGTAGGGGAATTCTGCGATCTCGCGTTCCGGACCGTGGGGCTCGACTATCGCGATCACGTGGTCCTCGACCCCAGGTACGCCCGGGCGGTCGACATCACGGAAACCCGTGGAGACGCCGGGAAGGCTCGCAGGGAGCTGGGGTGGGAGCCGCGGGTGGGGTTTCCCGAGCTCGTCCGCCGCATGGTCGAGGCCGAGCTCGCGGCGATCGAGCAGCCCGATGGCGGATGAGGACCGGCCCGAAACGGGAGAGCCGGGAGCCGGCCCCTCCGGCGGCCCGGCGGTCGACGTCGTCCTCCCCGTCTACGGGCCCTCGCCCGACCTGGCCCGCTGCCTCGGGTCGATCCGCGCCTTCACGGATCTCCGTCGGCACCGGGTCGTCGTCGTCGCCGACGGGCCTCTCCCCGAAAGTCCCGCGCGCCTCGTAGGCGCGCTCGAGGCTTTCCGTCCGGAAGGAGTCCTGGTGCTCCGGCGCCCGGAACGTCGCGGCTACGTCGCGAGCACGAACGCGGGGATGCGGGCCTCGGACCGGGACGTCGTCCTCCTCAACAGCGACACGGAGGTGGCGGAGGGATGGCTCGAGAACCTCCAGGCGGCCGCCTGCTCCGCTCCCGGCATCGCGAGCGCCACGCCGTTCTCGAGCAACGCCTCGCTCGCGTCCCTCCCTTTTCCGTTCACCGCGAACCGGGTTCCCTCGGGCCACACCGTGACGTCGTTCGCACGCCTGGTGAGCGAGCGGTCGGCCCGGAGCCGGCCGCGGATCCCGACGGGCGTCGGGTTCTGCCTCTACCTGCGCCGGGACGCCCTCGCGGACGCCGGGCTCTTCGACGAGGAGCGCTTCGGCCTGGGCTACGGCGAGGAGGTGGACCTCTGCCTGCGGCTCGCCGCCCGCGGGTGGAGCCACGTGCTGGACGACGCCACCTACGTCTGGCACAGGGGGAGCGGCAGCTTCGGCGGCGAAACGGCGGGACGAGCCCGGGCGGCCGAGCGTCTCCTCGCCCGGCGGCACCCGCTGTTCCTCCCCCGGCTCGCGGAGTTCATGCGCGAGGACCCGCTGCGCGCTGCGCGCGAGAGGGTGCTCGACGCGCTGCGCCCGCCGCGCGCGCGTGGCTCGAGGCCCGTCCCGCGGGTTCTCCACCTCGCTCCCGCGTGGCAGACGCGCGACGAGGGCGGGATTGCGGGCCGGGTGAGGGCCCTCGTCCTGGAGCAGGCGACGCGGGGAGAGGTGGCCGCCTGCGCGGCGAGGGGTACGGTCAGCCCGGACGAGGAGGACGGTTGCGAGCTGTGGGACTCCGGGGTCCGCGTCCGCTTCGTCGACGGCGCCGGGAACGCCGACCCGGCCGGGCTCGAGAGGTTCCTGGACGACGTGAAACCCGAGATCGTCCACGTTCACGAGCCTGGAGGCGCGCTGGGCGACGTCCTGCGGCGCGTTCGCCGCCGGGGGGCGCCGATCGTCGTCCACCTGCACGAGGATCCTCCGCGCGGGGCAGGAGAACGGAGCGCCCTTCGCCGGGCGGTGGAGGCGGCGAGAACCCGCGTCGCGCTCGACGCGCACCGTTACGTGGCCGACTCGGACGCCGTCCTCGCCCGCTGGACCGACGCGGGATCCCTGCCGGGCTCCGCCCCGGTCGAGGTCCTGCCGTCGGGCGGCGCGTCGACGCACCGGGACCACGCCGCGCGACGGCTCGAGCAGGTCTACTCCGAGCTCCTCGGCTCCGGGGGCGCGTCGTGAGGAGGCTCCTGCTCGGCTGGGAGCTGCTCCGGGCCGAGGGCGTGCGCGGCATGCAGGAGCGCCTGGCCGACCGCCGGGCGACGCTCGCCCAACGCCGTGCCGAGAAAGAGGTCTCCTTGGGCGAGCTCCTCGAACCGGGTGCACGGATCGCGGTACTGGACGTCCTCGCGACCCCGCTCGCCCCGCGATTCGGGGGCGTTCCGACGCAGCTCGGGCCCCGGCTCGCCGAGGAGGAGCGGCTGCGTCCGACGGCTCTCCTCTCGCCCGAGGCCGACGGATGGACTCTGCACACGGTGCGCCGGGGGGCGAGGCTCCGCGCCCGCCTCGGGCCCTGTCGAGGGAGCGTGGACCCCCGGGACGGCCTGCGCGCGGACGTGCCGACGGTCGTCGAGGCGGCGACCCGGATCGGGGCCGGGGTCGTGAACCTGGAGGGGCTCGCCGGCTGGCCGCCGGACGCGCTGGGGTCTCTCGCGAACGGCCCACGGAAGCTGGTGCTCTCCCTCCACGACTTCGCCCTCTACTGTCCCCGGCCGAACCTCGTCGAGGAGCCGCACGGCCGCTTCTGCGGCTACTCGGCCGACGCGGCCCGCTGCCGCGCCTGCCTGGCGGCCTCGTGGCCGCTTCCGGCGGGCTTCGTGGAGGCCTGGAGACGGGCCGCCGGGGCGCTCCTCGCATCGGCGGACGCGGCCGTATACCCCTCCGAGTTCCTGCGCCGCCAGCACTCGGCGCTCTTCGGGGTGGCATCCCGCCTCGAACGCGTCATTGCTCCACCTGCGCCCGGAGAGGCTCCGGCGGACTCGTCCACCGGGTCGCCGGCTTCTTCCGGAGGCGGGAAGGAGCCGTTCCACGTCGCCTTCGTCGGGGCGTATCGCCCTCACAAGGGGGCGCTCGTCTTCGAGGAGCTCCTCGGCCGTCACTCCGGCAGCGCGGCCCGTCCCGTGAGGTGGTCGATCTACGGGAGCGGAGACCCCGGGCTCCTCCTTCGGGCGAAGGGTCTCGGTGCACGCGTGCGGGGGCACTATCGCGCCGGAGGCCTCGTGCGTCGGCTTCGCGAGGAGCGGGTCGACCTCGCCCTGCTCCTGTCGGTCTGGCCCGAGACCTTCTCGCTGACGTTGAGCGAGTGCCGCGCGGCCGGCGTCCCGGTCCTCGCCTTCGAGCACGGCGCGATCGCAGACCGCGTGCACGCAGAAGGCGGGGGCGTCCTGGTGCCGCTGGAGGAAGGAGCGGCGGGAGTCGACGGCGCGCTGCGCCGGCTCCTCGCGGGAGAGCTCGAGCTCGCTCCGCTGCGCGGGAACCGGGCGGAACCTTCCGCTTCCCAGGCGGCCGTGGAGCGGCTGGCGCTCTACCGGGAGCTTCTCGGGGAGGCGCCGTGACGTCCTGCCGCCGCCTCTCCGTCGTCGTACCGACGCTCGACACCCGCATCCTGACGTCGGAATGCGTCGAGGCCGTCCTCGCGTCGCGCGTGCCGGCGGGGGTCGACCTCGAGGTGATCGTCGTGGACGACGGCAGCCGCGACGGGACGGCGGAAGCGCTGGCGGGCCGGTCCGGCGTCCGGGTTCTCAGGAACGAACAGCCGACCGGCTACTCGCGGGCGGTGAACCGCGGGGCCGCAGAGGCGACCGGGGATCTCCTCGTCTTCCTCAACAGCGACACGAAGATCGAGGGCTCGAGCCTCGGGAGCGTCCTCGACGCGTTCGAGGCGGAGGCGGCCCTCGGGATCGCCGGCGCCGCCCTGACGTACCCCGACGGGACGCCCCAGTGGAGCGGGGGCCCTGAACCGGGCCTGGTCTGGCTCCTGGCCCAGGCGAGCGGTGCCCCGGCCGCCCTCGGGCGTCTGCCGCTCTGGCGCCGGGCGAAGCCGCTCCACCCTCCGGAGGTCGCGGCGGTGGCGTGGGTCTCCGGCGCAGCCATGGCCGTGAGAGCTTCCCTCTGGCGCGAGATCGGGCCGTTCGAGACGTCCTACCGGTTCTACGGGCAGGACCTCGAGTTCTGTCTTCGCGCCGGGGACGGAGGCTGGCGTGTCCGCATCGTCCCCGGGTTTCGGGTCGTCCACCACCACGGAGCGACCATCTCCTCGAAGGAGGAGGGGACGGTCCTCGGGAATGCGGACCTCGGGCGTCTCTGGAGCGACCTCCTCCTCTGGACCGGAAGGAGGAGGGGTGCCGCGTACGCGCGTCGGGCGCGGGCCGCGATCCTGCTGGGCTCGGGCCTTCGCATCGTCCTTCGCCGGCTCGTGACTCCGTTCGTGGGCGGCTCCCGCCGGAGCGTGTGGCGGCGCGACACGGCGGCTCTCTCCCGGGCCAGGTCGGAAGTCGTCTCGACGGCGCGCTGACGCACCGGCCGGCCCGCCGGGATCTCCCCTCTACTTGATGATGCGAAGCAGGTTGCTGTAGTCGTCCGTCCAGGTGCGCAGGGAGGCGGGGACTGCGATCGGCTGCGCCAGGTCCTGCATCGACGGGTCGGCGAAGTACCCGGAGCCGGAGGCGACGAGCACCCAGTCCGAGGCCCTCACGAGCATGTCGGGCTTCCCCGGGCTGTGCACCACGCGCGCCTCCAGCCCGCGGCTCTTCGCCGCCAGGGCGACGACGGGGGGGAGGTTCAGGAACCGGTTCGAGCAGTGGACCGCCAGTATTCCGCCCGGCGCGAGGTGGCGCTGGTAGAGCTCGAAGGCCTCGAGGGTCAGAAGGTGAACGGGAATCGCGTCGCCCGAGAACGCGTCGACGACGAGGATGTCGAATCGCTGCGGCGGTTCGCGCTCCAGGGAAAGCCGCGCGTCGCCCAGGACGACGCTGACCTCCGCCTTGCACTGGGCCAGGTACGTGAACTCGCTGCGGGCCAGGTCGATGACGAGGGGGTTGATCTCGTAGAAGCGGAACCGGTCGCCGGCTCTCCCGTAGGTCGCCAGGGTACCGGTTCCGAGGCCGATGACACCCACGTGTCGCGGAGGCGCATCGGGCGTGAGAAGACGCGAGAGCGCCATCCCGGCCCCCGACGAGTAGCCGAAGTAGGCCGTGGGGACCTTGGAGAGTGCGGGGGTCAGGATCTGTTCCCCGTGGTTGGTGGCGCCGTGGAACATCCCGCGCACGTTGAACGTCCCGGAAACGCGGTCGGCCACGCGGACGTGCCCGTAGAAGTTGCGGGCCAGCGCGCGGGACGACTTGCGCACGGCGTCCATTCGATACACGACCAGGAACGTGAAGACGAGGACCGCGGCGATCGCGAGGAGCCAGTCGGGGCGCCAGCGCGCCCGATGGAAGCGGCTCTCGGGATCCCGCCTCAGGGTCGCCAGGATGAGAGCCCCCAGGAACGCGAGGCCGAGCGGCAGCTCGTCGCCCTCGGCGAAGAGGTGTGGGGCGAGAAGGGCGACGAAGAGACCGCCGGTCGCACCCCCCGCGGAGATCGCGAGATAGAAGCCGGTGAGCTTGTCGGGGTGCGGCCTCGAGCGGTGAATCTCGCCGTGGCAGACCATGCAGCAGACGAGGAGGCCTCCGGCGAGGATCGCGATCGTGCTCTTCTCCCCCAGCTTCCAGGGGATGAGCGCGTAGCCCATGGCGGCGATGGCGAGCGGAAGCAGCGCGAGGAACCAGGTCCGCCGATACCACCCGCGCGCGTCGAAGGTGAGGATGAAGCTCACGAGGTAGAGCGTGAGCGGGAGGATCCAGAGGAAGGGGATGGCGGCGATGTCCTGGGACATGCGGTTCGTGACGCCGAGAAGGAGCGTCACCGCGGTGGCGGAGAGGAGGAACCACGTGACGGGACTCCCCGCGGTGTCCGGCAGAGGAGCTGTCTCCCGACGCTCCTTCCGGGGCTTCTCCCGTTTCCCTGCCGCCTTGTGGCGTTCCGTGTCCGGCGGGACCTGGTTCTCCGGCGCGGCCGTTCGGTTTTCGCCGGGGCCGGCGGCGCGCGAGGTGAGGAGGAGGACCGCACCGGAAAGGAGGACGAAGACGATGTAGCCGGCAGACCAGAACCAGCCCTGCATACGGGTCGTCAGGTACGGCTCCACCAGGACCGGATAGGACAGGAGCGCGAGCAGCGAACCGAGATTCGAAAGGGCGTAGAGCCGGTAGGGGCCGCCGTCGGACGCCTTCCCTCCCAGGCCGCTCGAATGGAGACGCGCCTGCATCAGGGGGCCCGTCGTGGAGAGGAGGAAATAGGGGAGCCCCACGGTGACGGTGAGGAGGCCCAGGAGCAGCGACGTGGGATCTTCGGAACCCGTCGGCTTCCACCTCACGCTCGGCAGGAGCGGAAGGGACAGGAGGCTGAGCGCCAGAAGCGAGAGGTGCAGCGTGAGGAAGCGGTTCCGGCCGAGGCGCTGGATGGCGTGCGCGTAGAGGTAGCCGAAAAGGAGCAGCAGCTGGAAGAAGAGCATCGCGACGGTCCAGACCGCGGCCGAGCCCCCGAACCAGGGCAGGACCATCTTGGCGACCGTGGGCTGCACGAGGAAGAGCAGGAAGGCCCCGGCGAAGATCGTGAGCGCGATCGGGAGGAGAGCGGACCGGTTCGCTCCCTTCTCGTGCGACTCCATCGGCGTGGCGGCGGGATTCACGGTGCGAGCTCCATGGGGACGGAGTATCGGAGGCACCCCCGGGGATGACAAGACGGCCCGGGGAGCCGGGCGGCTAGGTTCCCGCCGCTCTCCATCCCCGGCTCCGGCGGCGCGTGGACCATCGTCCCGCCGACGTGGCCGGTGGCGGCCATCAGGGCGCAGCTCAGCAGGGCCGCCAGGAGGGCGAGGAGCGGCGAGCCCTCGCGCCTGCGGGCGAGGAGAACGAGCCCGAGGGCGAGCGCTGCCGCCGCGACGGCGGCGAGGGCCAGGAAGGCATGGCGCTGCGCGAGCCCCTCGACGGCCTTGGGCCCCGGGATCGGCCCCCATCCCCCGGCGAGGTAGGCGAGCTGGTCGGCCCAGCGCCACCCGGTGACGAGGGCGGCCAGCCCGCCGGCCACGGTGCCTGCGAGGAGCAGCGCGGCCCCCCAGAGCGCGGCGGGCCGGTGGGCGGGCTTCCAGAGGCCGAGCGCGAGCGCCCCCGCGGCGAAGAACGAGCCCGCCACGGGAAAGTGGATCACCGCGGGGTGCAGCGGCAGCTCGGTCATGTCATCTCCTGAAGGGGGACATAATCCGCCCCCTTCCCCCCAGACGGAAGTGAGACACGTCATGGATTCGATCGTCATTCGCGGCGCGCGTCAGCACAACCTCAAGAACGTCTCCCTGTCCATCCCCCGCAACGCCCTCGTCGTCCTGACCGGCGTCTCGGGCTCGGGGAAGTCGTCCCTCGCCTTCGACACGCTCTTCGCCGAGGGGCAGCGGCGGTACGTCGAGTCCCTCTCGGCCTACGCGCGGCAGTTCCTCGAGCAGATGGAGAAGCCCGACGTCGACTCGATCGAAGGGCTCTCTCCCGCCATCTCCATCGAGCAGAAGACGACGTCGAAGAACCCCCGCTCCACCGTCGGCACGGTCACCGAGATCCACGACTACCTGCGGCTCCTCTTCGCCTCCATCGGCCAGCCCCACTGCGTGAGCTGTGGCCGGGAGATCTCCGCCCAGACGATCCAGCAGATGACCGACCGGATCCTCGGGATGCCCGAAGGGACCCGCTTCCTCGTCCTCGCCCCGTTCGTCCGCGGGAAGAAGGGGGAGTACCGGCGGCAGATGGCCGAGTTCGCGAAGAAGGGCTTCGTGCGGGCGCGCGTCGACGGCGAGACGGTCGACCTGGCCGAGCCGCCGGAGCTCGACAAGCAGAAGAAGCACTCCATCGACGTCATCGTCGACCGCCTCGTCGTCCACCGTGACGAGGAGACGCGCCGGCGCCTGGCCGACTCGCTCGAGACGGCGGTGCGGGTCGCCAGCGGCCTCGTGACGATCTCGGTCGTCGGCGAGAAGGGAGCGACGGTCTCCGAGGAGACCCTCTCGACCTCCTACGCCTGCCCCGACTGCGGGACCTCGCTTCCCGAGATCACGCCACGCCTCTTCTCGTTCAACTCTCCCTACGGGGCCTGCGCGGCCTGCTCGGGCCTCGGTTCGGTGCCTCGGGTCGACCCCGACCGGCTGGTCCCCGACCCGTCGCTCTCGATCAACGAGGGGGCGATCGCCCTCTGGAAGCCCGGCTCGGCGAACTGGCGCCTCCGGCAGGTCGAGCAGCTCTCGAAGGCGGCGAAGTTCTCGATGGACGTCCCCTGGAAGAAGCTCCCGGCCAGCGTCCGCGACATGATCCTCCACGGGTCGAAGGACCAGGAGATCAAGTGGAAGTGGAAGTCGGAGAAGGGGGAGTACGTCTGGTCCTCCTCCTACAAGGGGCTCGTCCCGCTCCTGACGGAGAAATACAAGGAGGTCGAGAGCGAGGAGGCGCGGCAGGAGCTGGAGAAGTTCATGTCGGCCACCCCCTGCCCCGACTGCGGCGGCCGGCGCCTGAAGCCGGAAGCCCTCGCCGTGAAGGTGCGCGGGCGGGCGATCGACGCGCTGACGGGGATGACGCTCGAGGACGCGAAGGCGTTCTTCGTCTCCTTCGACGCGGCGCCGCGCGAGCGGGAGATCGCCGGGAAGATCCTGAAGGAGATCGAGGACCGCCTCGGCTTCCTGAACGACGTCGGCATCGGCTACCTCTCGCTCGGGCGCGGCTCGGCGACGCTCTCCGGCGGTGAGGCGCAGCGGATCCGGCTCGCGACGCAGATCGGCTCGAAGCTGATGGGGGTCCTCTACGTCCTCGACGAGCCCTCCATCGGCCTCCACCCGAAGGACAACCGCAAGCTGATCGACACGCTGAAGGCGATGCGCGACCTCGGGAACACGGTCGTCGTCGTCGAGCACGACGAGGAGACGATCCGGTCGGCCGACCGTGTCGTCGACCTCGGCCCCGGGGCCGGAGTCCACGGCGGCGAGGTGGTCGGAGAGGGGAAGGCGGCCGAGCTCGTCCGGTTCCCACGCTCGCTGACCGGGAAGTACCTCTCGGGCGAGCTCTCGATCCCGGTCCCGGACTCCCGCAGGGCCGGAAGCGGGAAGTCGATCTCGGTCGTCGGAGCCCGGGCGAACAACCTCCAGAACGTCACCGTCCGCTTTCCCGCTCGGCTGCCTGACGGCGGTGACGGGTGTCTCCGGGTCGGGTAAGTCGACCCTGGTCAACGACATCCTCTACCGGGCCGCGGCCCGGGCGCTCCACGAGTCGAACGAGAAACCGGGGGCGCACGACCGGATCGAGGGGCTGGAGCACGTCGACAAGGTGATCGACATCGACCAGTCGCCGATCGGCCGGACCCCCCGGTCGAACCCGGCCACGTACACGAACCTGTTCGGAGGGATCCGCGACCTGATGGCCCAGGTGCCGGAGGCCCGGATGCGCGGCTACGGTCCGGGGCGCTTCTCCTTCAACGTGAAGGGGGGCCGGTGCGAGGCGTGCGGCGGCGGCGGGCAGATCGCCATCGAGATGCACTTCCTCCCCGACGTCTACGTCACCTGCGACGTCTGCGGCGGGCACCGGTACAACCGCGAGACGCTCGAGGTCCGCTACAAGGGGCTCAACATCGCCGAGGTCCTGGACCTGACGGCCGAGCAGGCGGCCGAGGTCTTCACGAACGTCCCGTCGATCCGGAACGTCTCCGCGACGCTCGTGGAGGTCGGCCTCGGGTACATCAAGCTCGGCCAGCCGGCGACGACGCTCTCGGGGGGCGAGGCGCAGCGGGTGAAGCTGGCCCGCGAGCTGGCCAAGCGCGCGACCGGGCGGACCCTCTACATCCTCGACGAGCCGACGACCGGCCTTCACTTCGACGACGTGAAGAAGCTCCTCGGCGTCCTCCACGCCCTCGTCGAACGTGGAAACACGGTCATCGTGATCGAACACAACCTCGACGTCGTCAAGACGTCCGACCGGATCGTCGACCTGGGACCCGAAGGGGGGGCCCGGGGAGGCCTCGTCATCGCCGAGGGGACCCCCGAGGAGGTCGCGGCGGTCGCGGACTCGGCCACGGGTGTCCACCTCGCTCCCCTCCTCCGAAAGAGGCGGCCGGCCAGCCGCCGGTAGATCGCGGGGCCTCGCGGCCCTAGAATCAACGTTCTGTCGTGATCACGGGCTTCAATACAGACATCCGGCACGGGGACCGCGTCTTCCACGTCCAGACGGAGGACCGGGGGCTCGGGAACCCGATCGTCGAGTCCCTCGTCTACGTGGGTGGACAGATTCTCCTTTCGAAGAGGAGCCCGTACGCCGACCTCGTCGTCGACGGAAAGCCCGACGAGAAAGCCGTCAAGCAGCTGATGGACCTGCAGCACCGGCGGATCATCGAGGCGATTCGACGCGGCCGGTTCGACGCGTCCCCGTCGAGCGCTCCGTCGTCCGAGACGGGCCCCGTGAAGACCGACACCGCTCTCTCTCCCGCCGCGGCCGCGGCCGCGGCCGCGATCCTCGCTGGAGGCCCGAATTCCGGGGGCTTCCAGGCGACACACCCGCGCCCGCCCGCGACGGACGCGATGGCGCGGCCCCCCGCTTCTGGAGCGATGGCGCGGCCGCCCGCTTCGGGCGCGATGATCCGGCCGGCCGACTCGGCCCCCCCTTCGAGTCCCCCTCCTTCGGGAGCGATGGCCAGACCACCCGCTTCCGGCGTCCTGCCGGGCAGCAGCGCCGGCATGGACCGGTCGCTCGACCAGGTCATCATCGAGTACCTGGCGGCGGAGGCTGCTTCCGAACGGCTGGAGCTGGGCCTCATGAAGGGGGGCGACCTCGTCTCCGGCGAGACCGTCGCCCTCTCCGTGCGGGCGGCGACCTCGCTGACCGACCGGGCCGTTCCGGGCGCGCACATCACCCTCCGGGTCGTCTCGAACATGGGTCCGACGCAGGTCCTGTACCGCGGCGTCACCGGGGCGACGGCCTCGTGAAGGTGACGGCCACGCTTCCCGACATCGGGATCGGCAACGCGGCCCTCATCGTGTCGGCGACCTCCCCGCTCGGCAACCAGGAGATCAAGCAGCTCATCCGCCGCAAGGTCGAGTAAGGGCTTGAACTTCGGTGCGCCCCTCGTATAATGCGCGTCCCGCGGCCGGGACGGCCGGGCGCGGGTCTACGGGCCGCTAGCTCAATTGGTAGAGCAAGAGACTCTTAATCTCTGGGTTCGGGGTTCGAGTCCCTGGCGGCTCACCAGCACCATCCGGGGGTCGGCGGAAACGCCGGCCCCCGATTCGTCTTTCCGGGGCTTCCCTGGCGACGCCGGGCCCTTGTGGTAACGTCCCTTTCCCCGTCCGCGTCCGCTCCGCGGGAGTGGCGGAATGGCATACGCGCCGGACTTAGGATCCGGTGGGGCGACCCGTGAGGGTTCGAGTCCCTCCTCCCGCACCACGCTGAAAACGAGAGACCCTCATGAACATCACGTCCTACGTTGAAGAGTCCCCGACGAAGAAGTCGATGTCGCTGGAGATCTCCCTCGAGGAGGTCCGCGCCGCGACCGAGAAGGCCGCCCGGAGCATGGCCCGGCAGGTCCGCCTTCCCGGCTTCCGTCCGGGGAAGGTGCCCGCCGAGATCGTGAAGAAGCGCTTCGCCGACGAGCTGAGGAGCGAGGTGCTCGAGTCGCTCGTGCGCGACACGCTGCACGAGGCCTTCCGGGAGAAGGGGATCCTCCCGGTCGGGGAGCCGAAGCTCGACGACCTGAAGTACGAGGCGGAATCCCCGATCACGTTCAAGGTCGTCGTCGAGCACCGGCCGGCCGTGGAGCCGAAGGACTATCGCGGACTCAAGGTCCCGACCGAATCGACGATCCCCTCGGACGAGGAGGTCGCCGCCGCCCTGGAGCGGATCCGGGAGGGGCGCGCCGCGTTCGAGGCGGTCGAGGACCGCCCGGCGATGGACGGCGACTTCGGCCTCGTCGACATCCGCGGCGTCTTCCCCGCCGGGAACGGGAAGGACTTCGAGCGGCCGAAGGTCCTCGTCGAGATCGGCGGGGAGGAGACGCTTCCCGAGATGTCCGCCCACCTCAGGAACGCCGAGGCCGGCGTCACCGTCAGCTTCCAGAAGGACTTCCCCGAAGAGGGGGTCGACCCCGAGTTCGCCGGCAAGTCGGTCCTCTACCACGTGCAGCTCCACGCCATCAAGAAGCGGGTCCTGCCGGAGTGGGACGACGAGCTGGCCCGCCAGGTCCTGACCCCGCGCGAGGGTGAGGCCCCCGAGGGCGCCGGGATGGAGATGCTCAAGGCCGAGCTGGTCAAGAGCCTCCTGAGGGAGAAGGAGCAGGCGCTGAAGGAGAAGCGGCGCCGGGCCGTCCTCGACGCGCTCCTGGCCCTGAACCCGGTCGACGCGCCCGACACGATGGTGACCGCCGAGGTCGATTCCTCGCTCCAGCAGTACGCCCGCTTCCTCGCCTCGCAGGGAATGGACCTGAAGGAAGCGAAGATGGACTGGAACAAGCTCCGCGAGGAGGCCCGTCCGGCAGCCGTCCGGCGGGTGAAGGAATACCTCCTCCTCGACGCGATCGCCGAGGCCGAGAAGATCGACGTGAGCGACACGGAGCTGGACGCCGATCTCAAGCGCCGGGCCCGCTCCATGGGGGCCACGTTCGGCGAGCTCAAGTCGCAGCTCGTGAAGAACGAACGCCTCGAGGGGATCCGGGAGGAGCTCCGGATCGACAAGGCCCTCGAGCTCGTCCTGACGGAAGCCGTTCCGGCCTCCTGAGCGGAGAGGGATTAGGAGGATCGACGATGCTGGTCCCGATGGTGATCGAGCAGACGAACCGGGGAGAGCGCGCGTACGACATCTACTCGCGGCTCCTCAAGGACAACGTCATCTTCCTCGGCACGGCGATCAACGACGAGGTGGCGAACCTCGTCATCGCCCAGATGCTCTTCCTCGAGGCCGAGAATCCCGAGAAGGACATCACCCTCTACATCAACAGCCCCGGAGGGTCGGTCACGGCGGGCCTCGCGATCTACGACACGATGCAGTACGTGAAGCCCGACGTGGCGACCTACTGCATCGGGCAGGCGGCTTCGATGGGCGCCGTCCTCCTCGCCGGGGGCAAGAAGGGGAAGCGGGCCGCGCTCCCGAACGCCCGGGTCCTGATCCACCAGCCGCTCGCCTACGGTCTCGAGGGGCAGGCGTCGGACATCGAGATCCACGCCCGGGACCTCGTCCGTATGAAGAGGCGGCTCAACGAGATCCTCGCCGTCCACACCGGCCAGCCGTTCGAGCGGATCGAGTCGGACACCGATCGCGACAACATTTTCGAGGCCGAGGCCGCCCGCGAATACGGCCTCATCGACATGGTGCTCCGGAACCGGGACTGAACCCGGGCAGGGAAACGGCCCCCGGAGGCCGGGGGGCGCTAGAATTCCCCCGGGAAGGACTCCTTCACGGATGACGAAGAAAACGGGTTCCGGCGACGTCCTCAGGTGCAGCTTCTGCAACAAGTCGCAGCGCGACGTGAAGAAGCTCATCGCGGGGCCGACGGTCTACATCTGCGACGAGTGCGTCGACATCTGCCTCGACATCATCGCGGAGGACCGTGTCCTCGACCAGGCCAAGCCCGAGTCGAAGCTCCCCAAGCCCCGCGAGATCAAGGAGTTCCTCGACGAGTACGTCGTCGGCCAGGAGCAGGCGAAAAAGAAGCTCGCCGTCGCGGTCTACAACCACTACAAGCGGATCGACTACTTCGAGCGGAACCGCAAGCTGGACGTCGAGCTCCAGAAGTCGAACATCCTTCTCATCGGGCCGACCGGCACGGGGAAGACGCTCCTCGCCCAGACCCTCGCCCGGATGCTCTCGGTCCCCTTCACGATCGCCGACGCCACGACCCTCACCGAGGCGGGCTACGTCGGCGAGGACGTCGAGAACATCATCCTGAAGCTCTACCAGGCGGCGGGGCAGGACAAGGAGAAGACCGAGCGCGGCATCGTCTACATCGACGAGATCGACAAGATCGCCCGCAAGGGGGAGAACCCGTCGATCACCCGCGACGTCTCGGGCGAAGGGGTGCAGCAGGCGCTCCTGAAGATCCTGGAGGGGACGGTCACGAACGTCCCGCCGCAGGGGGGGCGCAAGCACCCGCACCAGGAGTTCATCCAGATCGACACCACGAACATCCTCTTCATCTGCGGGGGGGCGTTCGTCGGGCTCGAGGACATCATCGGCCGCCGCCTGACCGAGAAGCAGATGGGCTTCGGCGCGAAGATCGAGTCGAAGAAGCAGAAGCGCGCCGGAGACACCCTCGAGAAGGCCCACCCGGAGGACCTGATCAAGTTCGGGATGATCCCCGAGCTCATCGGCCGCGTGCCCGTCGTGGCGGCGCTCCACGATCTCGACCGCACGGCCCTCGTCGCGATCCTGAAGGAGCCGAAGAACTCCCTCATCAAGCAGTACCAGACGCTCCTCGAGCTCGAGAACGTCGGCCTGAGGTTCACCGACGACGCCGTCGAGGAGATCGCCGACGAGGCGATGAAGCGGACCCTCGGGGCCAGGGGCCTCAAGGTCATCCTCGAGGAGCTGATGCTCGACGTGATGTATCGCGTCCCCTCCGAGGAGGAGATCGAGGAGTGCGTCATCACGAAGGACGTCGTCCAGCGGCGCGCCGCGCCGATCCTGTCGCTCAGGAAGGCCGGTTGACGGCCTTCTCCCCGGCGATGCCCGGTCCCGCGCCTTCCGGGCACGGGACCAGAGCCCTCCCGACCACGAGGTAGACCCGAATGACTTCTCCCGCGACCCCGCCCCAACGGCCCGCGACGCGGACGCTTCCGCTCGTGCCGCTCAGGGACATGGTCGTTTTTCCCAGGATGATGGCCCCCTTCGTCGTGGGCCGGGCGTCGTCGATCGCGGCGCTCGAGGCCGCGCTCCTGACGTCCGACAAGAAGATCTTCCTCGCCGCGCAGCGCGACCCGAAGATCGACGAGCCCGCCGCTGGCGACATCCACGACGTCGGCGTCGTGGCGGTCGTCGTCCAGTCGCTCAAGCTCCCGAACGGCCACATCAAGGTGATGGTCGAGGGGGTCTCGCGCGGGGTCATCCGCTCCTTCGCCACCGCCGGCGGCCACAAGGAAGTGGCGGTCGAGCCGGTGGAGGCGCGGCCCCTCTCCGGCGGCGCCGCCGAGATCAACCCGTACATGCAGAAGGTGCTCGGCGTCTTCGAGCAGTACGCCAAGCTCTCCCACCAGCTCGCCTACGAGGGTCTCCTGGCGTCGCTGACGCTCGACGACCCCGACGTCTTCGCCGACATGCTCGCGGGCCACCTCCCGGCGTCGATCGCGACGCCCGAGAAGCAGGCCCTCCTCGAGACGGTGAACTCCCTGGAACGGCTCCAGAAGCTTCAGGACCTGCTGGAGGTGGAGATCGAGAAGATCAACATCGACCGGCGGATCAACAACAAGGTCAAGAAGCAGATGGAGCGGGCCCAGAAGGAGTACTACCTCAACGAGAAGATCAAGGCGATCCACCAGGAGCTCGGCAGGAAGGACGACAAGTCCGACGAGCTCGAGGAGCTCCGGCAGAAGATCGAGAGCGCCGGGATGCCCAAGGACGTCAAGGAGAAGGCGCTCGCCGAGCTGAAGCGGCTCGAGGCGATGCCCAACGTCTCGGCCGAGGCGACGGTCTCGCGGAACTACATCGACTGGCTCGTGAACGTCCCCTGGAAGAAGTCCTCGCGCGAGTCGAAGGACATCAAGAACGCCGAGAAGATCCTGAACGAGGACCACTACGGCCTCGCGAAGGTCAAGGAGCGGATCCTCGAGTTCCTCGCGGTGCGCCAGCTCGTGACGGAGACGAAGGGGTCGATCCTCTGCTTCGCCGGTCCCCCGGGCGTCGGCAAGACGTCGCTCGCCAAGTCGATCGCCAAGTCGCTCAACCGCAAGTTCGTGAGGCTCAGCCTCGGCGGCGTGCGCGACGAGGCCGAGGTCCGCGGCCACCGCCGGACCTACATCGGCGCCTTCCCCGGCCAGATCATCCAGCTGATGAAGAAGGCCGGGACCGTCAACCCCGTCTTCCTCCTCGACGAGGTCGACAAGATGTCGATGGACTTCCGCGGCGACCCGTCCGCGGCGCTCCTCGAGGTCCTCGACCCCGAGCAGAACCACGCCTTCGTCGACCACTACCTCGACGTGGAGTACGACCTCTCCAAGGTCATGTTCATCGCCACGGCGAACGTGGTCCACCCGATCCCGCCCGCCCTGAAGGACCGGATGGAGATCATCAGCCTCTCCGGCTACACGCCGAACGAGAAGCTGGCGATCGCCCGGCAGTTCCTCGTCCCGAAGCAGGTCAAGGAGAACGGCCTCACGCCGGAGCAGGCCGCGTTCGAAGACTCCGGGATCTACGGGCTCATCGAGAAGTACACCCGCGAGGCGGGGGTGAGGAACCTCGAGCGCGAGATCGCCTCCGTCTGCCGGAAGATCGCCCGCAAGGTCGTCGCGGAGGAGCCGCGAGACCCGAAGGAGCCGAAGCCGGCGAAGGGGCCGATCGCGGTCACCGCCGAGAACCTCCCCGACTTCCTCGGCAAGCCCAAGCACCGTCCCGCGAAGAAGGGCGAGAAGGCCGAGGTCGGCCTCTCCACGGGCCTCGCCTGGACCGAGGCGGGCGGCGAGGTCCTCCACATCGAGACGACGCTCATGCGCGGGAAGGGCAACCTCGTCCTCACCGGGCAGCTCGGCGACGTGATGCAGGAGTCGGCCCGGGCGGCCCTCTCGTACGTGCGCAGCCGCGCGGAGATGTACGGCGCCGATCCCGACTTCTACGAGAAGAAGGACATCCACGTCCACATCCCGGAAGGGGCGATCCCGAAGGACGGCCCCTCGGCCGGGATCACCATGGCGACCTCGATCCTCTCCGCCGTCACGAACATCGCCTGCCGCAAGGACCTCGCGATGACGGGTGAGATCACGCTCCGTGGAAAGGTCCTTCCCGTCGGGGGCATCAAGGAGAAGCTCCTCGCCGCCTACCGGGCCGGGATCACGACGATCATCCTCCCCCGCGAGAACGAGAAGGACCTCGACGACCTCCCCGACGAGATCCGGACCGTCATCGACTGCCACCTCGTCGACGACGTCGACGAGGTGGTGCGGCTGGCGCTCGAAACCCCGCCCGTCGCCGCCCCGCCCAAGGCCGCTCCGGCCGAGACCGGGACGACGCCCCCTTCGGGCCTCGCACACTGACCCGCCGGCCGGCTCCCCGAGGGGAGCCGGCCGGTCCGGCTTCCATCTCTATCAAGCCCTTATGACCCGGAAAGAATCGCCTGTCTCCCGCACGCCCAAGTCCGCGCGAGCGGTCGCCGTGAACAGTCCGCTCGGGCGGACGGTCCGGCTCGAGCTCCCTGCCCACGCGGCGGGCGAGCGGCCGCGTACGCTCCCGCTGCCGGCGGTCGTCGTCCTCGGCCGGTCGAACGTCGGCAAGTCGAGCCTCCTGAACGCCGTCCTCGCGACGAAGGTGGCCCGCGTGTCGCAGACCCCCGGCCGCACCCAGGCGCTCCACTGGTACCGGGTCGACGACGCCTTCCACGTCATCGACTGCCCCGGCTACGGCTACGCGAAGACGGCCCGCGAGTCGCGCGAGCGCTTTGCCGGGCAGATCGAGGAGCTCCTCACCGGCGAACGCCGGCCCGACCTCGCCCTCCTCCTCGTCGACAGCCGGCTCGCCCCGCAGGAATCGGACCGCTCCATGGCCCTCTTCCTGCGGACCGCGGGGGTCCCGACCGTCGTCGCGGCGACGAAGTGGGACGCCGTCAAGTCGTCCCAGAGGTTCCGGCAGCTCCGGGCCCTCGCGGCCGAGTTCGAGGATCCCGAACGCCCCCTCCTGCCCGTTTCGTCCGAAACAGGCGAAAATCTGCCCACCCTAGGCCGTCTTCTCAAGGACCGGCTCATCGGAAGGACCCGGACGGGTGCCGCTCCCGCGGCGCCGCAGGGTCTGCCACAAAAGGAGTCCTGATGCCACGCCGCAAGGTCCCCGGCACCGACTACGCCACCCCGGCGATCGACCTCAACGAGCTTCCGAACGACCTGGAAGAGCCCGTGTCGCCGGACGTCGACGACCAGCCGATGCTCGACATCCGGACGCTGCACAACACCCCGATGCCGCAGCTCCTGAAGATCGCGGCCGAGCTCGAGGTCGAAGGAGCGCCCGCCCTGCGCAAGCAGGAGCTCATCTTCAAGGTGCTGCAGGCGCAGACCGAGCGGGCGGGGCTCATCTTCTCGGAAGGGGTCCTCGAGGTCCTCCCGGACGGCTTCGGCTTCCTCCGGGCGCCCGAGTACAACTACCTCGCCGGGCCGGACGACATCTACGTCTCGCCTTCCCAGATCCGCAAGTTCGGCCTCAGGACGGGCGACACGATCTCGGGGCAGATCCGTCCGCCGAAGGAGGGGGAGCGCTACTTCGCCCTCATCAAGGTCGAGGCGGTCAACTTCGAGCACCCCGACATCGCGCGGGAGAAGATCCTCTTCGACAACCTGACGCCCCTCTACCCGCAGGAGCGGATCCGGCTCGAGACGGCGAACATGTCGTCGCGCGTCCTCGACCTGATCGCCCCGGTCGGCAAGGGACAGCGCGGCCTCATCGTCGCCCCGCCGCGGACCGGCAAGACGATGCTCCTGCAGGCGCTGGCGAACTCGATCACGACGAACCACCCCGAGGTCACGCTCATCGTCCTCCTCATCGACGAGCGGCCCGAGGAGGTCACCGACATGCAGCGGTCGGTGAAGGGCGAGGTCATCAGCTCGACGTTCGACGAGCCGGCGACGCGCCACGTCCAGGTGGCCGAGATGGTCATCGAGAAGGCCAAGCGCCTCGTCGAGCACAAGCGCGACGTCGTCATCCTCCTCGACTCGATCACGCGCCTCGCCCGCGCCTACAACACGACCTGCCCGCCGTCGGGCAAGGTCCTCTCCGGCGGTGTCGACGCGAACGCGCTCCAGAAGCCGAAGCGCTTCTTCGGCGCGGCGCGCAACGTCGAGGAGGGGGGCTCGCTGACGATCATGGCCACGGCCCTCATCGACACCGGCTCGCGGATGGACGACGTGATCTTCGAGGAGTTCAAGGGGACGGGCAACATGGAGATCCACCTGGATCGCCGGCTCGTCGACCGCCGGGTCTTCCCGTCCATCGACATCAACAAGTCGGGGACGAGGAAGGAAGAGCTCCTCATCGAGAAGGGCGAGCTCAACCGGATCTGGATCCTCCGCAAGGTGCTCACCCCGCTCTCGACGGTCGAGTCGATGGAGCTCCTCCTCGAGAGGCTCGAGAAGTCGAAGACGAACCAGGAGTTCCTGGGGTCGATGTCGGCGGGGTGAGGCAATGAGTCGGGGGGGACCCTGGCCCGGGCCGCGCCGTCCCCCCCCCCCCCCCGGCGCGCCGCCCCGCCGCCGCTCCCAGCGCCGCTTGAGGCCGAGAATCGAGAGGAAGAACGACGCGAGGAGGCCGTGTGCCCCGAGGACGAGCAGCAGGGCGCCCGGGATCATCCTTCGCATCGAGACGGAGTAGTCGAGGTAGTTGAAGACGGAGGCGGCCCAGTCGGCGACGACGGTGGCGCAGAGGCCGGCTCCGGCCAGGAGGAGGATCGTGCTCGCCACGAGCCCGGTCTCGAGCGTGACGACCCGGAAGGCCCGGGCGAGGCGCGGGTCCTCCGGCAGGAACCCCTCGGTGATGGCGAAGACCTTCGCGAAGACGGCGAACGTGAGCGCCTCGACCCCGGTCAGGACCATGACGGCCGCCCCGAGCATCGCGTGGACGTCGAGCGTCGCCGCGCCGACGTGACGGGGGCCGGGGTAGAGCCACGCGAGGAGCCCCGTGCCGAGGAGGACGAGAAGGAGGCCGGGCCAGAGATAGAGCCACCGGGGCGAGTACATCAGGAGGAAACGCAGGTGTCTCCAGCCGTCCCTCCACGTGCGCAGGTGCGGCGGCCGCGACCGGCCGTCCTTGCGGAGCGTCACCGGGATCTCGCCGATGCGCAGGCCGAAGAGCGTCGCCTTGACGACCATCTCGCTCGCGAACTCCATCCCCGTCGTCCTGAGGCCGATGCGGTCGATCGCCTCCTTGCGGAAGCCGCGGATGCCGCAGTGGAAGTCCGAGATCGGGACGCGGAAGAAGAGGCGCCCGAGGAAGGAGAGGACGGGGTTCCCGAGCCAGCGGTGAAGCGGCGGCATGGCGCCCGGCTCGATCCGGCCCTGGAAGCGCGAGCCCATGACGAGGTCGTGCCCCTCCTCGAGCCTGGCGACGAAGGCGGGGACGTCGCCGAAGTCGTAGGAGTCGTCCGCGTCTCCCATGACGACGTGGCGCCCCCTCGCCGCGGCGATGCCGCCGAGGAGCGCGGCGCCGTAACCCCGTTCGGGGACGGAGACGACCCGCGCGCCGGCCCGTACGGCGATCTCCTGCGAGCCGTCGGTCGAACCGTTGTCGGCGACGAGGACCTCTCCGGCGAGCCCCGAGGCGGTGAGCGTGTCGACGGCTCGCCGAACACAGCGTTCGAGCGTCTCGGCCTCGTTCAGGCACGGCATCAGGACCGAGACGAGAAGGGGCGGCGCGTCCACGCCGGCATTGTCGCCCGAGTCCGTCCGGGATCCGCCGTCGTAAGATCGTCGTGGCCATGACGCCTGCCATACCCGTCTCCGTCGTCGACTTCGTGAACGCCTGGCCCGTCACCTGGGGCTTCCTCAAGGGGGCGGTCGAGGGATTCCTCCCGATCAGCGACCTCCCGTCCTCGTGCGCGGAGCGGCTCGCCCGCGGCGAGGTGCAGGCCGGCATCATCCCGTCCATCGAGGCGGCGCGAATCCCCGGGATCCGGATCGTCCGTGGCGTGGGCATCGCGGCGTACGACCGGGTCCGGAGCGTCCTGCTGGTGTCCCGGGTCCCGTTTCCCGAGATCCGGAGCGTCGCGCTCGACTCCAGCTCGCGATCCTCGGCGGCGATGGTGCGGGTCCTCCTCGCGGACCTCTACGGCATCGTCCCCGAATACCACCGCGCCGTGCCCGACCTGCCGCGGATGCTCGCGGCGGCGGATGCCGCGCTCCTCATCGGAGACCCGGCGCTCGTCACCGACGTGTCGGCGTACCACGTCCTCGATCTCGCCCAGGGGTGGAACCGGCTCACGGGCCTGCCCCTCGTGACCGCCGTCTGGGCCGTCCGGCGGGACGTCGACCCCGAGCCGTTCCTCTGGTCGCGCGACTACGCCCGGCACCGGACGAGCGAGATTCTCGACGCCTCCGTGGCGCGGACGGGGCTCGACCGGAGGCTCCTCGGGGAGTACCTCGAGCGGGACCTCCACCACGACCTCGACGCCGACGACGAGCGCGGCCTCGCCGAGTTCTACCGCCGGGCCGCGGCGCACGGACTCATCACGTCGCCCGACCTTCCGCCCTTCGCGGGCGTGCCGCTCGTCCCGAGGTCCTTCTCCTGATGCTGGCCGGCGCACCCGGCGGATTCCTCGCCAACCCTCCGGTCCCGGGCCTCGGGGGCTCGCCCCGCGTATCCGCGATCCTCGACCGTGCCGTCGCCGGCGCCCGCATCACGCCGGCCGAGGCGCTCGTCCTCTTCGAGGAGGCGCCGCTCCTCGAGCTGGGCGCGGCCGCGGCCGCGGTCCGGCGCCGGATGCACCCGGGTCTCACGGCGACGTACCAGGTCGACCGGAACATCAACTACACGAACGTCTGCATCTACCGCTGCAGCTTCTGTGCCTTCTACCGGAAAGCGGGCGACGAGGAGGCCTACGTCCTCCCCCTCGAGGAGATCGGCGCGAAGGTCGAGGAGACGCTCGCCCTCGGGGGGACCGGTGTCCTCCTGCAGGGAGGCGTCCACGCCGAGCTCCCGTTCTCCTTCTACGAGGAGCTCCTCTCGTTCCTGCGCGATCGCTACCCGCGCATCCACAGGCACGCCTTCTCGGCGCCGGAGATCTTCTTCCTCGCCAAGAAGGAGAAGATGCCGGTGGCCGACGTCCTCGTGCGGCTGCGCGACGCCGGCCTGATGTCGGTCCCCGGCGGCGGGGCGGAGGTCCTCGAGGACGGCGTGCGGAAGAGGATCTGGGCGCTCGCGAAGGCGCCGACCGAGAAGTGGGCCGAGGTCCACCGCGAGGCGCACCGTCTCGGGATGCCGACGACCGCGACGATGATGTTCGGCGTCGGGGAGACGTACGCCGAGCGGATCGCGCACCTCGCGGTCGTGAGGCGGATCCAGGACGCGTCGCTCTCCGAGGGCCGGGAGTCGTTCACGGCGTTCATCCCCTGGACCTTCCAGGACGAGAACACCGCGCTCGACGGCACGGTCGAGGTCTCGACCGGCCACGACTACCTCCGGACGCTGGCGCTTTCGCGCCTCTTCCTCGACAACGTCGCTCACCTGCAGGGCTCGTGGGTGACGCAGGGCAGGAAGATCGGGCAGGTCTCGCTCTTCTTCGGCGCCGACGACCTCGGCTCGATCATGATCGAGGAGAACGTCGTCGCCGCGGCCGGGGCCCACAACCGGATGACGAAAGCCGACATGGTCGCCCTCATCCGCGACGCCGGCTTCGTGCCCGCCCAGCGGGGCTCGGTCTACGACCGGTGCCACGCCCCCTGCTGCCGGCTCGAGGGACGGGAGGGCGCATGACCGTGGAGGAGCTGAAGGCGCTCTTCGACGGGGGCCGGGCCCCGTTCGTGCTGGACGTGAGGGAAGCGCTCGAGCTGCAGACCGCTCCGTTCCCGTTCGAGGTACACCACGTTCCGATGCGCGAGGTGCCGCAGCGGCTCGCCGAGATTCCGGCCGACGCCCAGGTCGTCGTGGCCTGCCGCAGCGGCAGCCGGAGCGCGACGGTGGTGCAGTTTCTCCGGAAGAACGGCATACCCGGGGCCTGCAACCTGGAGGGCGGGATCCTCGCGTGGGGCAGCCGGATCGACCCGTCCGTTCCCCGGTATTGAATCCCCCTGACTTTTGTAGAACAATTGCGAAGCGCGCAAAATCCCGGGAAACGGAAGGAGACCGCATGGCCTCAGAAACGGACAGGCTCCGCCAGACGGTGGAATCGCTCCTGAAGGGCGACAAGTCCCTGAACGAACGGGACGTCAAGGTCGCGGCCGGCAAGGCCCTGAAGATGAAGCCGGCCGACATCGGCGCCGGGATCATCCGGGAGGTGCGCCGGAAGATGGGGATCGACCGTCCGGCCGCGCTCGCGTGGGCCCGGAATCTCCTCGCGAAGGCCCCGACGACCGAGGCGCGCGTCGTCATCGAAAACGTGGCCGAGAAGTTCGGCATCCGGGTCGGCCCGCCCGACGTGACCCGGCTCCGCCCGAAGGAGTCCCGGCGCCCGCGGAAGAACGGGCGCAAGAAGGCTGCGAAGGTGCTGCAGCCCGAGGTGGTCGACGCTGCGCCGAAGAAGGGGCGCGGGAAGGCCTCCAGGGTGTCCGAACCGGCCGTCGTGCCGGGAGCGGCGAAGGGGGAGGTCTCGGTCACGTTCCAGGGGCGCGGCCTTCCGGAGGACCTGGCGCGGTTCTTCCTTTCACTCTCCAAGACGCTCTGACGGCCCCACCGGTTGACCGGCACGGTCGCCGACCTCATAATGCCCGCCCCTCCAGGTTGGGGGGTCGTCCAATGGTAGGACTGCAGACTCTGGATCTGCCTATCGGGGTTCGACTCCCTGCCCCCCAGCCATCCTGACGAAACTCGCCGCCCACGGGCGGCGTTTTCGTTCCGGCCGCCGCGACGAGGCGAGGCGGGTCAGGACGGAGGGGGCACGGCGACGAGGCGAAGGCGCCGGAGGAGCGGCTCCGCGATCAGCGCGGCGACGGTCGCGCCCGCGACGTCGGCGGCGACATCCGCAGGCTCCACGTCGCGGCCCGGCACGAAGGCCTGGTGGGCTTCGTCGCTGATTCCCCAGAGGAGCGCCCCGAGGATGAGCACGAGCGTCGTCCGGCGGCGCGGCCAGCCTTCGCCGCTGCGGGCGGCCCGGTAGGCGAGGAGCCCGAGGAGGAAGAACCACCCCGCGTGCGCGATCTTGTCGCTGGCGGGAAGTGAACGCAGGAGCGGCAGGGGCAGCTGGCTCCGGGACGAGAGCACCACCTGGATGACCAGCATCGCCAGGACGGGGGCCCAGAGGAGGAGCCTCCGCCCGGCGGGCGCTCTGACGTCCGGTTCCGCGGTCACCTTCGGGCCGTCAGGCCCCGCGTCCCTTCTTCTCGATCTTCGCCCACGTGTCGCGCAGCCCGACGGAGCGGTTGAAGACGGGCCTCCCGGGCCCCGAGTCGGGATCGACGGAGAAATACCCCAGGCGCTCGAACTGGAGGAACGCTCCGTGCGGCGCCGACGCGAGCGCCGGTTCGACGAATCCCTCTCTCACGAGGAGCGACTCGGGGTTGAGGTTCGAGAGGAAGTCCTTGCCCTCCGGGGCGTCGTCGGGGAGCTCGGTCGTGAAGAGGCGGTCGTAGAGACGCACCTCGGCCGCGACCGCGTGGGCCGCCGAGACCCAGTGGATCGTCCCCTTCACCTTGCGGGCGGCGCCCTCCTCCCCGCTCTTCGACGTCGGGTCGTACGTGCAGCGCAGCTCGACGGCCTCGCCGGAGGCGTTCTTCACGACCTCCTCGCACCGGATGATGAAGCCCCAGCGCAGGCGCACCTCCTGCCCCGGAGAGAGGCGGTGGTACTTCGGGGGCGGCACCTCGCGGAAGTCGTCCCGGTCGATCCAGAGCTCGCGGCCGAAGGCGACCTTGCGCGTCCCGGCGGACGGGTCCTCGGGGTTGTTGACCGCGTCGAGCTCGACGACCTCTCCCACGGGCCAGTTCGTCAGGACGACCTTGAGCGGGTCGAGGACCGCCATCCCGCGCGGGGCGCGACGGTTGAGGTCCTCCCTCAGGCAGTGCTCGAGGAGGGCGACGTCGACGAGGCTGTCGCGCTTGGCCAGGCCGATCCGGTCGGCGAAGTCGCGGATCGCCTCGGGCGTGTAGCCCCGGCGGCGCAGGCCCGCGATCGTCGGCATCCGCGGGTCGTCCCAGCCCTTGACCTGCCCGCCGGTGACGAGCTGGAGGAGCTTTCTCTTGGAGAGGAGCGTGTAGGTGATGGCGAGGCGCGCGAACTCGATCTGCCGGGGGCGGTTCTCGAGGCCGAGGGCGAGGAGGCACCAGTCGTAGAGGGGCCGGTGGTCCTCGAACTCGAGCGTGCAGAGGGAGTGGGTGATCCCCTCGATCCAGTCGGAGATCGCGTGGGCGTAGTCGTACATCGGGTAGATGCACCACGCGTCGCCCGTCCGGTGGTGGGTCGCCTTGCGGATCCGGTAGAGGGCCGGGTCGCGCAGGTTGATGTTCGGCGACGCCATGTCGATCTTCGCCCGCAGCGTCCGCGAGCCGTCGGGGAACTCCCCGGCGCGCATCCGGCGGAAGAGGTCGAGGCTCTCCTCGACGGGGCGGTCGCGGTACGGGCTGTTCTTCCCGGGCTCGGTCAGCGTGCCGCGCGTGGCGCGGACCTCGTCGGCGGTGAGGTCGCAGACGAAGGCCTTCCCGCGCCGGATCAGCTCCTCGGCGAAGTCGTAGATCCTGCCGAAGTAGTCCGAGGCGTAGAACATCCCGTGCCACTCGAAGCCGAGCCAGCGGACGTCCTCCTCGATGGCGTCGACGTACTCGACGTCCTCCTTGAGGGGGTTCGTGTCGTCGAAGCGGAGGTTGCAGGTGCCGCCGTACTCCTTCGCGACGCCGAAGTTCAGGCAGATCGACTTGGCGTGGCCGATGTGGAGGTAGCCGTTCGGCTCGGGCGGGAAGCGCGTGGCGACGGTCGTGTGCTTCCCCGTTCGGAGGTCGTCCTCGACGATCTCTCGGATGAAGTCCTTGCCGGGGGTCTCGGGGGCGGGGGTCTGCGTCTCTTCCATCGGTTGCCTCAGCTCGGGGCCTCTTCGATCTCGATTCTCGCCGCCAGCGCGAGGGCGCGCCGCCGGGTCGTCTCGAGACCGAGGACCTCGATCATCTCGAAGAGGGGAGGGGAGGCGAGGGTGCCGGTGAGGGCGAGGCGCACCGGCTGGGCGAGGTCGCCCAGCTTGACGCCCGCCTCGGCGGCGAGGGCGCGGGCGGCCTCCTCGATCGCGGCGTGGGAAAGGGACGGGAGGGCGGAAATCCGCTCGACGAAGGACCTGAGGAGCGGGGCGTTCGCAGCCTTGCCGAACTTCTTCATTCCCGCGGCGTCGTACTCGGCGGGGTCGTCCCCGTAGACGGAGAGGCCCGTCGCGAGCTCGACGAGGGTCTTCGCGCGCTGCTTCTGGAGCGGGAGCGCGCAGAGGAGCGTCTCGTCCGGGCAGCACGCCGTGGGAGGCCGAAGGGGCGCGCGAGCTCGAGGAGGCGCGCGTCGGGGACGTCCTGGAGGTACTGGCCGTTCAGCCAGGCGAGCTTCTCGTGGTCGAAGCGCGAGGGGGAGGGCCCGATCCTCTCGAGGGAGAAGAGCGAGGCCATCTCGTCCATCGTCATGCGTTCGCGGTCCTCGCCCGGCGACCAGCCGAGAAGCGCGAGGAAGTTGACGAGCGCCTCGGGGAGGAGCCCCTGGGCGCGGAACTCCTCGGCGCCGGCCGCGCCGTGCCGCTTCGAGAGCTTCTTGCCGTCGGCGCCGAGGATCATCCCGAGGTGCGCGAACTTCGGCGGCTCGGCGCCGAGGGCGGCGAAGAGGGCGACGTGCTTGGGCGTGTTCGGGAGGTGGTCGACGCCCCGCACGACGTGCGTGATCCGCATCTCCACGTCGTCGACGCAGACGGAGAAGTGGTAGAGCGGGTGGCCGTCGGAGCGCATCAGGACGAAGTCGTCGAGCGAGCCGGCCGGGAACTCGGCCCGGCCCTGGACGATGTCGTCGACGACGATCGCCTCGTCCGGCATCTTCAGCCGGATGACGAACGGCTCTCCCGCGGCGGCGCGGCGGTCCGACTCGGCCACCGGGATCTCGCGCCCCGCGCCGGAATACCGGAACGTCTCTCCGGCGGCGTCGGCCGCCTTGCGCGCGGCCTCGAGCTCCTCGGGGGTCTCGAAGGCGCGGTAGGCCTTCCCTTCGGCGAGGAGCCGGGCGGCCGCCTCGCGGTAGAGGCCGTACCTCTCGCTCTGGCGGAACGGGCCCTCGTCCCACGTCAGGCCGAGCCAGGTCATCGCCTCGAGGATCTGGTCGACGAGCTCGGGCTTGTTCCGGTCGACGTCGGTGTCCTCGATCCGGAGGATGAAGGTGCCGCCGTGGCGGCGCGCGAAGAGCCAGTTGTAGAGAGCGGTGCGGGCGCCGCCGACGTGGAGGGAGCCGGTGGGCGAGGGGGCGAAGCGGACGCGAGGGGCCGAAGTCATGGGCCCGTGATGATAACTGCCGGGGTCCGGCGGGCCCGTATCATCCGCCGGCCGTGAGCCCTTTGGACGTGCCGCGCCGCGAGGCGCTCCTCGCCGATTCCGCCCTCGTCGTCGTGACGGCGATCTGGGGCTCGACGTTCATCGTCAACGAACTCATCCTGAAGGAGACGCCGCCGCTCCTGTTCCTCGCCCTGCGCTACGGCGTGGCCGCGGGCATCCTCGTCTTCTTCGCCCGCGGCCGGCCCCGGACGCCGGGCCTCGTGAAGGACAGCGCGATCATCGGCCTCCTCCTCGCGGTCGGCATCGGCTGCCAGCTCGTCGGGCAGCTCTTCACGACCGCCTCCAAGGCCGCCTTCATCACGGGCCTCTCCGTTCCGCTCACGCCGGTCGCCGGGTGGCTGTTCTACCGGCAGAAGCCTTCGGGGTCGAACCTCGCCGGCCTGATCCTGGCCGCCGGGGGCTTCGGCCTGATGTCGTGGCCGACCGGGGCGACGGGGCTCGACCCGGGCGACCTGCTCGTCTTCCTGACGGCGCTCGTCTACGCGGTCGTCTTCGTGGAGATGGGCGTCGCCTCGCCGAAGCACGACGTGAGGGCCTACTCGGCGGGGCAGATCGTCTTCGCCTTCGCGGGGGTCCTCGTCGGCCGGCTTCTCCTGACTCCCTTCCTCGGGAGGACCGAGCCGTTCTTCGCGGCCGAGGCGCGGCCGCTCGAATTCACGCCGAAGCTCCTCCTGGCGATCCTCTGGATGGGGCTCGTCGCCTCGGTCGTCACGACGCTCGTGCAGACCTGGGCGCAGGCGCGGATGCCGGCCGTCCACGCGGCGGTCATCTTCGCCCTCGAGCCGGTCTTCACGGCGCTCTTCGCGGCGGTGACGCTGGGCGAGCGGCTCTCCGCCCGCGAGGCGTGGGGGGGCGGCCTCGTCCTCTTCGGCATCGTCGTCTCGGAGCTGCGCCTGAGAAGGTGAATCGCGAGGCGGGCAGCTCCGCCCGCCCCGCCCTTCCCTGTCGAGGGAGGCGCCGGAAGGCGCCGCGGGGAGGCTCGTGGCGAGCCTCCCCGATCCACTTCAGTCGAGGGCGAACGTCACGTTGTACGTGTACCCGCCGCGCCCGACGGCCAGGGCCAGTCCCGAGCGTCCGTAGCCGCGCTCGACGGCGCGGGCGGCGTCCTCGAGCGTCGCGACGCGCCGGCCGTTGACGCCCAGGAGGGCGTCGCCCCGCTCGAGCCCCTTCCGGTCGGCCGGGGACTCGCGCGCCACCGAGGTCAGCACGAGCCCGGTGCGAGCCGGCGCCACGGAGATGCCGATCTCCCGCCGGAGGATCTCGAGCCCGAGGTCCGACGGTACGCGCGCCGCCTTCATCGACGCGGTGCGGGAACGCTCGCCGCGCCGGGTCTCCAGCGTCAGCGGCGCTCCGGGCGCGACGGCGGAGAGAAGAGTGTCGAAGTCCTCCCGCGATTCCACGGGCCGTCCGTTCAGCGAGACGACGACGTCGCCCGGCTCCAGCCCCGCGTCCTCGGCGGGGGAAGAGGGATAGACGGACCTGATGCGCATGCCGAGGCCCCGGGCGCTCGGACGGGCCCGCTCGGCCGTCACGGTCGTTCCCCTCACGCCGATCCAGACGGGCTTGACCTCCCCGAAGCGGAGGAGGTCGTCGGCGATCCTGCGGACCCGCTCGACGGGGATCGCGAAGCCGATGGTGTTCGCCCCGCCGACGATCGCCGTGTTGATGCCGATCAGCTCGCCGACGACGTTGCAGAGGGCCCCCCCGGAGTTCCCCGGGTTGATTGCCGCGTCGGTCTGGATGAAGTCGGTGTAGGTACGCGAATCGCCCTTCACCGTCCGCTGGAGGGCGGAGACGATGCCGGTGGTGACGGTATTCGAGAGGCCGAAGGGGTTCCCCACGGCGATCGCCGTCTCGCCGATCATCAGGTCCGCGGTCGTGCCGAGACGCACCGGTTTCAGTCCCCGGCCGTCCACCTTCAGGACCGCGAGGTCGTTGTCGGCGTCGGCGCCGAGGAGCTCCGCCTCGAGCTCGCGGCCGTCCGCCGTCGTCACGAAGATCTTCGAGGCTCCGGATATGACGTGGTCGTTCGTCACGACGATCCCCGAGGCGTCGAGTACCACCCCGGAGCCGAGCGATTCGGACCGGCGCGCCCGGTCTCCCTGGGCGCCGAAGTAGTCGAGGGGGCTGGCCCGGCGCCGCACGAGCCGCTCGGCCGAGATGTTCACGACCGAGGGGCCGATCTGCTCGACGGCGCGGACGATGGGACTGCGGCGAGGGTCCTCGGCCCCGCGACGGAGGTCCGATTCGCCCCTCGGCGCATCCGCGTCTCTTCGCTGGGCGGATGCGGACGGTGCGGTGGCGAGGAGGACGGCGACGACGGGGAGGAGAAGGTGTCTTGACATCTCGGAAATCAGCCTCAAAATAATGTTAGTAAAGTTGAATGGAGTTTTCAAGATTTTAACCCAAAGGCAGAGAAAGGCGATCCAGGCGATGGTAGAGGTGAGTTCGAACCCGGGCGGCGAGCGAAGCGCTGCCGAACTGGCAGGCCTTCTCGGCCTCTCGCGAGAATCGGTCCACCAGCTCCTGGCCCCGTACGTTCGAGCGGGGCTCCTCGTGGCCGTCCGAGGCCGAACGGGGGGATACCGGGCGGGGCAGAACCTCTCCGCAACGCCCCTCGCGGCCGTCCTGGCTCCCTTCGCCGGGCCCTCGCCGGACTCGGAAGCCGTCGAGGGCCGGGCCGGCCTGGACCGCCTCGTCGATGCCCTGGAAGCGGAGGCCGCCGGCGCGCGCCTCGCCGTCTATCAACGCCTCACGGTCGGCGAGCTGGTCCGGCGCGTGCGCGCCGAGCGCGAAGCCCTCGACTGGGAGATCTGAGCCGGGAACCCCGGAACCAAGGAGGCCGCCATGCGGATCGCGTCCGACATCACGAAGCTCATCGGAAACACCCCCCTCGTCCGCCTCAACCGGATGGCGAAGGACTCGGCGCCGGGAGCGGTCGTCGCCGCCAAGCTGGAGTACTTCAACCCGGCCAACTCGGTGAAGGACCGGATCGGCGTCGCGATGATCGAGGCCCTCGAACGGGACGGGAAGATCACCCCCGGCCGGACCGTCCTCGTCGAGCCGACCTCGGGAAACACCGGCATCGGCCTCGCCTTCGCGGCGGCCGCGAAGGGGTACCGGCTGATCCTGACGATGCCGGAGTCCATGTCGCTCGAGCGGCGCAAGGTCCTGCGCCTCCTCGGCGCCGAGCTCGTCCTGACGCCGGCGGCGCAGGGGATGAAGGGCGCCATCGCGAAGGCGGGCGAGATCCTCGCCGGTCTCGGCAGCGACGGCGCGATGCCGCAGCAGTTCGAGAATCCCGCGAACCCCGCCGTCCACGAGGCGACGACCGCGGTCGAGCTCTGGAACGACACCGACGGGGCGATGGACGTCTTCGTCGCCGGGGTCGGCACGGGCGGGACGATGACGGGTGTCGGCCGCTTCTGGAAGCCGAAGAAGCCGGCCGTCAGGCTCGTCGCCGTCGAGCCGGTCCACTCGCCGGTCCTCTCGGGCGGAGCGCCGGGACCTCACCGTATCCAGGGAATCGGGGCCGGCTTCGTGCCGAAGAACCTCGAGACCCAGCTCGTCGACGAGGTCGTGCAGGTGACGAACGACCAGGCGTTCGAGTACGCCCGCCGCCTGGCGAAGGAGGAAGGGATCCTCGCGGGAATCTCCTCGGGAGCGGCGGCCTTCGCGGCCCTCGAGGTCGCCAGGCGCCCCGACAGCGCGGGGAAGCTCATCGTCTTCGTCATCCCGTCCACGTCGGAGAGGTACATCTCGACGGACCTCTTCAAGGAAGACGAGCCCCCGGCCGGAACGGTCATCTGAAGACAGGGAGCGGAGGCCTCGGGCCTCCGCTCCCTTCCGCCCCGGCGGCCTACTTCACGTCGGTCGGCGCGGCGCCGGCGGCGCGGATCCGGATGCTCTTCGGCGCCGCCTCTTCTCTCTTCGGGAGCTCGACGACGAGGAGACCGTTGAGGAACGTCGCCGAGATGGCCTCGTCGGCGACGTTCGCCGGCAGGCGGAACGACCGCGAGAAGCGGCCGTAGCTGCGCTCCACGCAGTGGTAGCGCGCTTCGTCGGCCTCCTTCTGGAAACGCCGCTCGCCGTCGAGCGTGAGGACGCCGTCCTCGAACCGGAGGTGGATCTGGTCCTCGGTGAAGCCGGGAAGCTCGGCAGTGAGGACGATCCGGTCCTTCCTCTCGAGGACGTCGACGGGAGGCGTCCAGGTGGCGGCGAGGGCCTCGTCCTCGCGCCGTGAGGTGCCCGCGAGCGTGTCGTCGAAGATCCGGTTCATCCGCTCCTGGAGGCCCGCGAGCTCGCGGAAGGGGTCGTAGCGTCGCACGGCGGTCATGGCGTCCTCCTCCTCTGTGCGTCCCTCAGGCCGCCGGGGCGGCGGGAGGGGTCGAGATCGTGAAGGCGACGCCTTTGCCCGCGGCGTCGGCGTCGAGGGAGACGGTCGCCCCGCCCGGCACCGCGCCTTCGAGGAGGCGGAGGGCGAGCGGGTCCTGGACGAGCTTCTGGATGTTCCGCTTGAGGGGGCGCGCGCCGTAGACGGGGTCGAAAGCCCGCTCGGCGAGGAGGCGGCGGGCGCCTTCGGTCCACGCGAGCGTCACGCCGCGGGGCGCCAGGAGCGCAGCGACACGCCGGAGCTGGATGTCGACGATCCGGGCGATCTCGTCCGGGCCCAGCCTGCGGAAGACGATGATGTCGTCGATCCGGTTCAGGAACTCGGGGCGGAAGCGCTGGCGCAGCTCGGCTTCGACGCCCTTCTGCATCTCGGACTCGTCCACGTCCTGCAACGCCTGGATGAGCTGCGACCCGACGTTCGAGGTCATGACGACGACGACGTTGCGGAAGTCGACGGCGCGCCCTTTCCCGTCGGTGAGGCGACCGTCGTCGAGGACCTGCAGGAGCGTCGACCAGACGTCGGGGTGGGCCTTCTCGATCTCGTCGAAGAGGACCACCGAGTAGGGCCGGCGCCGGACCGCCTCGGTCAGCTGGCCGCCCTCGTCGTGCCCGATGTAGCCGGGAGGCGCGCCGATCATCCTCGAGACCGTGTGCTTCTCCTGGTACTCCGACATGTCGAGCCGCACCATCGCGCTCTCGTCGTCGAAGAGCTGCTCGGCGAGGGCGCGCGCGAGCTCGGTCTTGCCGACGCCCGTCGGGCCGAGGAAGAGGAACGAGCCGATCGGCTTCTTCGGGTCGTTCATCCCGGCCCGCGCGCGCAGGACGGCGGCGGAGACGGCCGCGACCGCCTCGTCCTGGCCGATCACGCGGAGCCGGAGCCGCTCCTCCATCGCGAGGAGCTTCTTCGTTTCCCCCTCGACCATCTTCGAGACGGGGATGCCCGTCCAGCGGGAGACGACCGCGGCGACGTCCTCCTCCTCGACCTTCTCGCGGAGGAACCCGCCGCCCTTCTGCAGCTCCTCGAGGCTCGCCGTCGCCGCGGAAAGGTCGCGATCCAGCTGGTTGAGGACGCCGTAGCGCAGCTCGGCCGCACGGCTCAGGTCGCCCTGGCGCTCCGCCCGCTCCGCGTCGGCCTTGCCGTCCTCGATCCGCTTCTTCAGGTCCCGGATCCTGCCGATGGCGTCCTTCTCGTTCTTCCAGACGGTCTTCATCGAGAGCGACTTCTCGCGCAGCTCGGAGAGCGACCTCTCGATGACGGCGAGGCGCTCGCGGGCCCGGACGGAGTCGTCCTTCTCGAGCGCCTTCTTCTCGATCTCGGCCTGGAGCGTCCTGCGCTCCACCTCGTCGATCTCCGTCGGGAGCGAGTCGATCTCCATCTTCAGGCGCGAGGCCGCCTCGTCGACGAGGTCGATCGCCTTGTCGGGGAGGAAACGGTCGGCGATGTAGCGGTTCGAGAGGACGGCGGCGGCGACGAGCGCGGCGTCGGTGATCTTCACGCCGTGGTGGACCTCGTAGCGCTCCTGCAGGCCGCGCAGGATCGAGATCGTGTCCTCGACCGAAGGCTCGCCGACGAGGACCGGCTGGAAGCGGCGCTCGAGGGCGGGGTCCTTCTCGACGTGCTTGCGGTACTCGCCGAGCGTCGTGGCGCCGATGGCCCGCAGCTCGCCGCGCGCCAGGGCCGGCTTGAGCATGTTCCCGGCGTCCATCGCCCCTTCGGCGGCGCCGGCGCCGACGAGCGTGTGGAGCTCGTCGATGAAGAGGATGACCTTCCCCTCCGACTCCTCCACCTCCTTGATGACGGCCTTCAGCCGCTCCTCGAACTCCCCGCGGAACTTCGCCCCGGCCACCATCGCGCCGAGGTCGAGCGCGACGACCTGCTTGTCCCTGAGGCTCTCCGGCACGTCGCCCGAGGCGATGCGCCGCGCGAGCCCTTCGACGACGGCCGTCTTGCCGACGCCGGGGTCGCCGATGAGGACCGGGTTGTTCTTCGTCCGTCGCGTCAGGACCTGCATGACGCGGCGGATCTCGTCGTCGCGTCCGATGACCGGATCGAGCTTCCCGCGGCGGGCGAGCTCGGTCAGGTCCCGCGCGTAGCGCTTCAGCGCCTGGTACTTCTCTTCGGCGTTCGGGTCGTCGACGCGAGCGCTCCCGCGGACCTCCTTGAGGGCGGCCAGGAGGGACGCCTCGGACACGCCATTGCGCTTCAGGACCTCGGCCGCCCTCGACGTCCCGTCGCGCAGGAGGGCGAGGAGGAGGTGCTCCAGGGCGACGTACTCGTCGCGGAACTCCCGGGCCGTTTCGTCCGCCCGGTCGAGCACCTTGACGAGCGTCGCGGAATAGCGCGTCTCGGAACCGGCTCCCTGGGCCTTCGGGAGGCGCGAGAGGAGGGCGGCCAGCTCGGTCGAGACGAGGCCGATGGGAACGCCGACACGCGTCAGGAGCGGAACGCCGACCGAGGGCTCGGCGACGAGCGCGGCCGCCAGGTGCTCCGGCGTCACTTCCGGGTGCCCGGACGACCGTGCCCCGCGTGCCACCGCCTGGAGCAGCTCCTGGACCTTGAGAGTGAGCCGATCGGGGTTCATGACGACATCCTCCGACGCGGAATCGTGATATCTGCGTGTTGCGTTGTCAAGTCAAATCTTACATGGATGATGTAGGCAAAGCTGCTCATTAGTCGGCCTCACCCGTTCGGGGGATGCGGAGCAGCTGAGGGAACGGCTACCTTTCGTCCAGATGATTCTCGTCCGGAATCGAAACGGCACTCTCTACTTCCTCGCCCGGGAGGGAGTCGATGCGCTCGACGCCCTTCGGAAGGCATACCCGGGGCGGCCGCTGGCCGTTCTCAAGAACGGGGACGGCCTCTCGATCCTCCGCGTCGGCGACCCGAAGCCAACGGCCGCTGGCGAGGCTGGCGAGGCGCTCGCCATCGTGAACCTCGTGCTCCCCCCGGCCCCGGTGGCCTTCTCCTTTCGCGGCTAGCAGGAGGGCGTCACTCTCCTCCAGACAGAAGCCCGCGAAGCCGGGCGTGCTCGGCCTTGAGGCTTTCGTCGAGGATCGAGGGGAGCCGCCAGTCGCGGCGGGCCCGGACGATGCCTTTCCGGGCGGTTGCGACGTCCCGGCCGGAGAGGGTTGAGCGGACGGCGAGGGGTCGGACCGCCTCCTCGAGCCCTCCGAGGTACTCGGACATCCGGTCGATGAGCGCCGCCGTTCCGGGTTCTCCGTAGCCGGGATAGACGACGCGCGGACCGAGCCGTTTCAGGGAGGCGAGTGCCCTTCTCCAGGCGCCCAGATCCGAGCCACCGGTGACCGGGTGAACACGGTTCCAGACGAGCCCGCCGGCGAACAGCTCGCCCGTCTCGAGAACGAACACCACCGTGCCCGGAGGAGTCCCGGCCGCGCCCGCCTCGAAGAGACGGAGGGTGTACCCCTCGAACCCGAGGTTGAGGCTGCCGGTGAACGTGTTCGTGACGCGGGGGGGCGTCCGCGGCAGAGCGGCGAAAGGGATGCCGGCCCTGAGCAGCCGTTCCCGAACGCGGGGGAACGACGTCTCGAGCGTGGACGCCGTCGACCGCGCGCCCCAGACGCGGGTTCCGGGGGCGACGAGGGGAACGAGGCCCCAGCTCCGCTCTGCCTGCCCGCTGGTCAGGATGGCCGCGCCGAGGGGCAGCGCCCCCGCCGCACCCATCGCGGCCTTGAGCGCCTCGGCCTCTGACGCGAGGAAGGGGGCGTCGACGAGAACGCTTCCTCGGTCGGTCCGGAACCAGTAAGAGCTCGCAAACCGGGACGCCTCGCCGCTCGCGAAGGCTCGCACCGTCGGTCCGGCCCCGAACGCGAGGGGAGACGACGCGGCCGCCGCGAGGAAGAGAAGGATGCGAGCAAGGCGCATTCGGTTACCGTCGTCCAAGAATACCGCGAGGCGGCCTTCTATGATCGGGACGTGACGAGCGACACGAGCCCGCGGGGACGGCCGAATGCGACCGGCAGGAGGCTGCGGCTCGATCTCGCCTACCTCGGAACGTTCTACGAGGGCTGGCAGGCCCAGGACGTCGTCCGGGACGGAGGCTCGGCGCCCCGAACCCTGCAGGCGACGGTGGAGGAGGTCCTGACCCGTATGCACGGCCTGCCGATGCGGGTCCACGCCGCGAGCCGGACCGACTCCGGCGTTCACGCGGACGGGCAGGTGGCTCACGTCGACATCCCTCCAGGCGCGCCGGTCATCCCGGCCGAGGGCCTCCGGCGCGGCCTGAACGCGCTTCTTCCGTGGGACGTCCGCGTGGTCGCGACCGCGGAGATGGACGCCTGCTGGCACGCGCGGTTCGACGCCCTCGGCAAGCGCTACGTCTATCGCCTGCGGCGCGGGACCTACCTCCCCCCGTTCGAAGGCCTCCGCGAGACGCTCGCCTCGCCCCGGCTCGACGTGCGGGCCATGCGCACGGCGGCGGAGCGCCTCGTCGGCCGGAACGACTTCGCGCCTTTCGGTCTCGCGGGCTCGCCCCGAAAGACCACGGTCCGAACGCTCGTCCGGCTCGACGTCGAGGAAGAGGGGCCGCTCCTGGTCGTGACGGCCGTGGGCAACGGCTTCCTCCGCGGGATGGTGCGGCGTCTCGTGGGCACCCTTCTCGAAGCCGGGCTGGGCCGGATGGACCCGCGCGACGCGCGGGAGCAGCCGGGCCCGACGGCGCCGGCCCGTGGGCTCACCCTTGCCAACGTGTTCTATCCGGCAGGGTAAGATCGGAAATTCAGCCGGTCCGGGCGACGCCCGGCCGGACCTCTGCGCATGATCGACAAGAACCTCGTCGCCGCGCCCGGCTCTCCCGACCGCGCCCTCCTGGACGCGCTGGACCTGGCCCGGCTGCCCCGGCACGTCGCCGTCATCATGGACGGGAACGGACGGTGGGCGAAGCAGCGCCACCTCCCTCGCGTGGAAGGGCACCGCGCGGGAGCGGCAGCCGTGCGGGACACGGTCGAGACGGCCGCGCGCCTCGGACTCGACGCCCTCACCCTGTACGCCTTCTCGACCGAGAACTGGAAGAGGCCCAAGACCGAGGTTTCGACCCTCTTCACGCTCCTGAAGGAGTACCTGCGCAGGGAGCTGCGGACCCTGGCCGAGAACGACATCCGCTTCCGCGTCGTGGGGCGTGCCGAGGGCCTCGACGGCTCCGTCCGGTCGGCGCTCGACCTGGCGCTGGAGGCGACGGCCGGATGCCGGGGCATGGTCTTCAGCGTCGCCCTGAACTACTCGGGGCGCGCGGAGATCGCCGACGCCGCCAGAAGCCTGGCACGTGACGCCGTCGCGGGCCGCCTCGATCCCGAGTCGATCGACGAGGACGCCGTCTCCCGGCGGCTCTACACCTCCGACCTCCCCGACCCCGACCTCCTGATCCGGACCAGCGGCGAGATGCGGATCTCGAACTTCCTCCTCTGGCAGATCGCCTACGCCGAGATCCACGTCACCCCCGTCCTCTGGCCCGATTTCCGGTGCCGCCACTTCCTGGAGGCCCTCGTCGACTACCAGCGTCGCGAGCGGCGCTACGGCGGCGTGTCCGAGGCCGACGAGGCAGGAGCCCCGCCGGCTCCGGCGGCGCTCGAAGCGTGAAGCGGACCCGCGAGCTGACGGCGGCGGTTCTCATGCCGCTCGTCCTCTCCCTTCTCGTGTGGGGTCCGTTCTGGAGCTGGGCCCTCCTGGTCGGCCTCGCCTGTGGCGCGGCCCTCTGGGAGTTCCAAGGGCTGGTGGCCGCGTCGGGCTGGATGGCGCCGCGCGCCCTGAGCCTCGTCCTTTTCGCCGCGATCCTCGCCGGCGCCTTTCTCGGCTCGGCGCCTCTCCTCGTCGCGGCGGCGGGCGCGGTTCTCGTCGCCCTGCCCACGGCCGTCCTGTTCGCCGCGCCGAAGGAGCCCATCTGGCTCGGCTCGGCCGCAGCGACGTCGTTCGCGACGCTCTACGTCGGGGCCGGGGGTGCGGCGATCGTGGCGCTGAGGGGTATCGGCTGGGAGACGGTCGTCTTCCTCCTCGGCATCGTCTGGGCCGGTGACTCGGCGGCCTACTACGTCGGGACGAAGCTCGGACGCCGGAGGCTCGCCCCCGTCGTCAGCCCGAAGAAGAGCTGGGAAGGGTTCTGGGGGCAGGTCGTCGCCGGGGCCGTCTTCGGGGCGGTTCTCGCGCTCGCCCTGCCGCGGGTTCCGGGCACGCCGGCAGTCGCCGCGGCGGCAGGCGCCCTCCTCGGCGCCGTCATGTCCGTCGTCGCCGTGGTCGGCGACCTCGTGGAGTCGACCTTCAAGAGGAGCTGCGCCGTGAAGGACTCCGGAGGCCTGCTTCCGGGCCACGGCGGACTCCTCGACCGGCTCGATTCCCTCCTCTACGCCTCACCCGTTCTCTACGGGATCCTCCATCTCCTCCCGGAGCTTCGCCCCAGATGAACGCCCCGCGCAACGTCGCCCTTCTCGGCGCCACCGGTTCCATCGGCCGGTCGGCGCTCTCCGTGTTCGAGGCTTTCCCCGACCGCTTCCGCGTCGTCTCGATGTCGGCCGGCACGAATCTCGACGTGCTTCTGCCGGCCATCGCCCGCTTCCGCCCGGCGGTCGTCTCCGTGAAGGAACGCGTCGACGCGGACCGCGTCCGCAGGGAGTTCCCCGGCGTGCGCGTGGGCTGGGGCCAGCAGGGGATCGTCGACGTCGCGACCCTTCCGGAGGTGGACGTCGTCCTGGGCGGCGTCGTCGGCGCGGCGGGGCTGCCGCCGGCCTACGAGGCGGTGAAGCTCGGCAAGACGCTCGCGCTCGCGAACAAGGAGGTCCTCGTCGTCGCGGGCGAGGCGGTGATGGCCGCGGCGGCCGCCTCCGGCGCGGCGGTCCTCCCGGTCGACTCGGAGCACTGCGCTCTCCACCAGGCGCTGCGCTGCGGGCGCCCCTCCGAGGTCGAGCGGCTCGTCCTGACGGCCTCCGGCGGCCCGTTCCGTACGCGGGCGCTCGAGACCTTCGACGCGATCACGATCGAAGACGCCCTCGCGCACCCGACCTGGAAGATGGGGCCGAAGATCACGATCGACTCGGCCACCATGATGAACAAGGGCCTCGAGGTCATCGAAGCGCGCTGGCTCTTCGACGTGCCGCCCGAGCGCCTCGGCGTCGTCATCCACCCGCAGTCGATCATCCACTCGATGGTGGAGTGGGTGGACGGATCGGTCATCGCGCAGATCTCGCCGAACGACATGCGCTTCCCGATCCTCTACGCGCTCACGTATCCCGAGCGTGTCCCGACACCGCTCCCGAAGCTCGACCTCGCCGCACTCGGGAAGCTCGAGCTCGAGCCGCTCGACGAGAGGCGCTACCCGGCGGTGCCGCTCGCCTACGCCGCGCTGCGCGCCGGAGGGACGGCCCCGGCCGTCCTGAACGCCGCCAACGAGGTCGCGGTCGCCGCGTTCCTCGAGGGGCGCATTCCCTACCGCTCCCTCGTCGCCGTCGTGGAGAAGGTGCTCGCGGGGCACCGGCCTTCTCCGGCCACGTCCCTCGACGCCGTCCTCGACGCCGATCGCGAGGCGCGCCTCAGGGCCGCCGAGCTCGTCTCTCCTGGCGCGCCTCTTGCTCTTACGGGAACCGTCGCGCCGTCTCCGGCGTAGTTAAAGGGCCGCATGCAGATCTCTACGAACATCCTCGCCTTCATCTTCGTCCTCTCGTTCCTGATCTTCTTCCACGAGTTCGGGCACTTCCTGGTGGCGAAGTTCTTCAAGTTCCCGATCGAGGTCTTCTCGATCGGTTTCGGCAAGCGTCTCTTCGGCTTCAAGCGGAACGGAACGGACTACCGGATCTCGCTCGTCCCGCTCGGCGGCTACGTGAAGATCGTCGGCCTCGGGCCCGACGAGAGCGACGTCGTGGCGGGCGAAGACGCCCCTCCCGCGATGCGCGGAACGCGGTGGCAGCGGTTCCTCGTCATGCTCGCGGGACCGATGGTGAACCTGGTCCTCGCCCTCCTCCTGACCGCGGGGGCGTTCGCGATCGGCATCACGGTGCCGAGGTATGCCGACGAGAAGCCGGTCGTCAAGCACGTCGACACGGGCAGTCCGGCCGAGAAGGCGGGCGTGCGGGTCGACGACGTCGTCGTCGCGCTCTCCGGCAAGCCGGTGACGACCTGGCGCGAGGTGGAGACGCACCTGGGCATGGCACCGCGGGCCGAGATCCCGGTCGTCCTCGAGAGGGCGGGGGAGAAGGTCGACGTCGTCATCCGCCCGGAGCCGCAGACGAAATACGACATCGGCTACACCGGCCTCAATCCCTTCCTCGCCCCGGTGATCGGGAGCCTCGTCAAGGGTTATCCCGGCGAGAAGGCGGGCCTCCAGGTCGGCGACCGGATCGTCTCGATCGGCGGTGTCGCGATCGAGGGCTACTTCGAGGTCGTCCGCCGCGTCCGGGAAGCCTCGGCGGCGTTCGGCACGGACGGCGCGAAGCCGATTCCGTTCGTCATCGAAAGGGGCGGCCAGCGCCTCGCTTTCGAGGTGACGCCGCGGCTCGAGGGGGGCTCGTGGAGGATCGGCTTCACGCCGAAGTACGAGCTCGTGAAGCGGAAGCTGCCCTTCCTCGCGGCGATCGGCGCCTCGTGGACGGAGAACCTGCGGCAGACGGCCGCCGTCGGGCAGACGGTCAAGCGGATGGTCTCGGGCTCCGGCTCGATCCGCCAGCTTTCCGGCCCGGTCGACATCGCGAAGTTCTCCGGGGAGGCCGTTCGCACCGGCCTGGCGGCCCTGCTCGGGTTCATGGGCCTCCTCTCCCTCCAGCTCGGCCTCCTGAACCTCCTGCCGATCCCGCTCCTGGACGGAGGGCAGCTCTTCCTCCTGACGCTCGAGGGAATCGTCCGCCGGGACTTCTCCATCAAGCTGAAGGAGCGGCTCCTCCAGGCGGGCTTCGTCTTCCTCGTCCTCCTGATGGTCTCGGTCCTCGCCTTCGACATCGCGAAGAACCTGGGCTTCTAGAAGAACGAGGGGTCAGGTCTTGATTATCTATTATAGCGAATAGCTATAATAGAAAATCAAGACCTGACCCCGGCCAGGAGCTCGGCCTTCCAGCGCGAGAGGCGCGTGGTGGCGACGAGGTCGGCGGGGGCCGAGGGACGCCCGCGCGGCGAGCTCGGCGCGGGCGATGTCGACGAGCGTGGCCCGCGAGGCGAGGACGCCGGGATCGAGGCCGAGTCGCGCGGCGACGGCGTCCCGGCGGCCCTTCAGGGCGTAGACGGCCTTCTCGAGCTCCGGTTCCGGACGGACGACCTCGCCGCGCCGCGCGGGAGGCCAGGCCGTCGGCGGAAGAGCGCTGGCCGTCTCGAGCGCCTCCCGAAGCCGGCCCGCGAAGCCCGCGGGCACCGGGCGGGGGAAGAGCGTCGCGACGTCCTGCTCTCCCGCTGCGGCCTTGCGCGCGAGGGAGAGCAGCGTCTCGTTGTGGAGAACACGGAACGGAGGAAGGTCGAGAGCGCGGGCGCGTTCCTCGCGGGCACTCCAGAGCTCCCTGAGGAAGGCGCGCTCCTTCGCGGAGAGCGCGTTCGATCCCTTGATGCGCCAGTCGGTCTCGGGGTCCTCCGGGGCGGGCGAGAGGTCCTGCGAGAGGAGTCGTGCGCACTCTTCGGCGTGCCATTCGAGGCGGCCCCGCGCCGAGAGGTCGGCCTCGAGGAGCGCCACGAGCGCGTGGAGGTGGAGGACGTCGGCCGCGGCGTAGGTCAGGAGCGTCGGCGTGAGGGGCCGGCGGCTCCAGTCGGCGCGCTGGCTCGTCTTGTCGAGCGTCACGCCGAGGCGCCCGGAGAGGAGCGCGGCCAGGCCGATCTCCTTCTGCCCGAGGAGCTGCGCGGCGAGCATCGTGTCGAAGATCTCCCGCGGGGAGAAGCCGTACCCGCGCGAGAGGAGCCTCAGGTCGTAGTCGGCCCCGTGCAGCAGGAGGCGTCGGGCGGACAGGAGGCCGAGGAGCGGCCCGAGGTCGAGGCCGGCGAGCGGATCGACGAGCCACGCCCTCCCGGAGCGCGCGAGCTGCAGCAGGCAGACTTTCTCGAAGTAGTGGTGGAAGGAGTCGGCTTCGGTGTCGAGCGCGACGTCGTCGTCGGGGTGCGCGGAGAGATCCTCGACGAGCCGCGCGAGGGAGTCGGCGTCTGCGACGAGGACGGGCGTTTGTTCAGCGTAAGTCTTGTCGTTGCTGGAGGACACAGGTCGACGCAAGGGTAGCACCGAGCGGACCTTTCTCCTTGACGCGCAAAGAAACGGAGGCAGATACTCCGCGTGGGAAAAAGTGGATAAGAGTGGTTGATCGTGGGCGTAAACGATGCCGCGGTCGCCGCCCCCTCCCCTGATTCCCGGAACGAGCGATGGAACGTCTCCGCGGCAGTGCCGAGTCGACAGTCGACGAGAAGGGCCGGTTCAAGGTCCCTGCGAAGTTCCGCGAGACGATCGAGTCTGCGGGCGGCGGAGAGTTCTTCGTCACGTCGGTCACCGGCATCGAGATTCTCGTCTATCCGCTGCCGGTCTGGGCGGCCATCGAAGAGAAGCTCGCGGCCCTTCCGTTCGTCCACCGGGGACGGACGAAGTTCCTCGAGCGTTACAACACGTTCGGCCAGACGGTCCAGATGGACGGACAGGGGCGCCTCCTGATCCCCGCCCTGCTGCGCGAGACGTCGGGTATCGGCAGCGAGGTCCTCGTCCTCGCGCAGCCCGACTCGCTCAAGGTCGTCGACAAGGCGCGGCACTTCGCCGCCCTCGCAGCCGCGCCGATCACCGATGAGGACTACGACGATCTGGCCCGCAATCTCTGACGTCGAGGCGCCGTGGAGCTGCCCGTGCACGTCCCCGTCCTCCTCCGAGAGGTCCTCGAGGCGCTCCGGCCGGAACGCGGGGGCGTCTACGTCGACGCGACCCTCGGGCTCGGCGGCCACGCGGAGGCGATCCTCGCCGCGGGCGACGGGGTCCGTCTCGTCGGGATCGATCGGGATCCGGACGCCCTCGCTTTCTCGCGCGAACGCCTCGGGCGGTTCGGCGACCGTTTCGTCGCGGTGGAGGGGCGCCACGAGGAGCTCGCTCTCCACCTCGACCGGCTGGGCCTCCACGAAGTGGACGGCGTCCTGGCCGACCTCGGCGTCTCCTCGATGCAGCTCGACAGGGCCGAGCGGGGGTTCTCTTTCATGAAGGACGGACCTCTCGACATGCGAATGGGCGCATCGGGCCCGACGGCAGCCGACCTCGTGGCCGAGCTTCCCGCCGAGGAGCTCGCGAAGATCTTCTTCGAGTACGGGGAGGAGCCCCGGTCCCGGGCCGTCGCCCGGGCCATCGTGCAGGCCCGCGAGACGGCGCCGATCCGCACGACGGGCGAGCTTCGGACCCTCGTCGCGAAGGCGATCGGCGGCCGGCGGGAAGAGGGCCGCGACCCGGCCACGCGCGTCTTCCAGGCGCTGCGCATCGCCACGAACCGCGAGCTCGTCGAGCTGGGTCGGTTCCTCGACGACGCGATCGCGCGCCTTTCCCTCGGCGCGCGCCTCGCCGTCCTCTCCTACCACTCGCTCGAGGACCGAATCGTCAAGGACAGCTTCCGCGACCGCTCCGCCGGCTGCAGCTGCCCGCCGTCCTTCCCGGTCTGCGTCTGCTCGCGTCGCCGGGTCCTCGCCCTCGTCACGAGGAAGCCGGTCCGGCCGTCGCCCGAAGAGGTGTTCGACAACAGGCGCGCGAGGTCAGCGCGGATGCGCGTGGCGGAGCGGGTCGTACCGGGGCCACCGAGGTCCGGCTGAGGGGCCGTGTACACCGTCCGCCGCCCCGTCGATAACGTCTACCTCGTCCGCGAGCCCGACCGACGGCGGACCCGGGAGCTCCTCGCCCTCCTCCTCTCCCCGCTGCCGCCGATGGCGGTCCTGTTCGCCGCCATCTGGACGAACCTCGAGACCTTCCGGCTCGGCTACCAGATCGAGCGCCTGCAGAAGCAGAAGGAGACCCTCGAGGAGCGCCAGCGCCAGCTCGAGATGGAGAAGGCGCGGGTCTCGGCCCTCTCCCGGGTGGAGGACGTGGCTCGGGAGCGCCTCGGCCTCGTGACGCCCGGCCAGGACCAGGTCGTGTTCGTGAAGGACGGCGCGTTCGGGGTCGCGGCGCGCCGGCCCGTGTCCGGGAGCGTCGCGGTTCCCGAGACGCAGGGCCCGCCCGCCCCGGTGCGGACGGAGGAAGGCTTCTGAACGCCTCGCCCGGGCGGTCGGCCGCCCGCCGCGCCTACGTCCTCGTCGGATGCGCCGGCCTCTGGATCCTCGTCCTCCTCGCCCGGCTCGGCGAGCTGCAGGTCGTGAGGCACGACGAGTTCGTGAAGAGGGCGAAGAGGCAGCAGGTACGGACGGTGGAGCTGGCGCCGAGGCGCGGGGCGATCGTCGACCGCGAAGGACGGCCCCTCGCCGTCACGACGGCAGTGGAGTCGGTCTTCGCCATTCCGTCCGACATCGACGACCCCGGCGCGGTCGCCCGGGTCCTCGCGCCGATCGTCGGGCAGTCCGTCGGCGAGCTGCGGCACAAGCTCTCCGACCGCGAGCGGGACTTCGTCTGGGTCGCGCGGCGCGTGAGCGCTCAGACCGCCCTCGGCGTCAGGCGGCGGTCCCTGCCGGGCGTGAGGCTCCTGAAGGAGTCGGCGCGCCGCTACCCCGAGGGGTCGCTCGCGGCCTCCGTCGTCGGTTACGTCGGGACCGACAGCCAGGGGCTCGGCGGGCTGGAGCACCGTTGGGACGGCGAGGTGAGAGGCCGGCCGGCGCGCGTCACGGTCCTGCGCGACGGGGGTCAGCGGTCGTACGCGGTCCAGCGCGGCACGCCGGGAGGCGCGGGCCGAAGGTCGACGGACGAGGTCGAGGGCGCCTCTCTCCGGCTGACGCTCCACGCGGGCCTGCAGCACGTCGCCGAGCGCGAGCTGGCGAAGGCGCGGCAGGAGACGAACGCCCGGGCGGCCTCCGCCGTCGTCCTCGATCCGCAGACGGGGGAGATCCTCGCGATGGCCTCGGTCCCCACGTTCGACCCGAACGCCTGGTCGGACGCGAGCGCCGAGGCGCGCCGGTGCCGCCCGATCGCCGACGCCTACGAGCCGGGCTCCACGTTCAAGGTGATCACCGCCGCGGCCGCGATCGAAGCCGGGACGATCGGTCCCGACGACATCATCGACTGCGGCGGCGGCTCGCTGACGATCGGGCGCAAGACGATCCGCGAGCACGGACGGGCCGCCTGGGGAGCCCTTCCCCTCGTCGACGTCCTGGCCCACTCCTCCAACGTCGGCGCGGCTCACATCGGCCTCGGCCTCGGCAAGGCGGGGTTCCACCGCGCGGTGCGCGCCTTCGGATTCGGGAGCAGGACGGGCGTCGATCTCGAAGGGGAGAACGGCGGCCTGCTGCGCGACCCGGCGTCCTGGAGCGCGCTCTCGCTTCCGACGATCTCCTTCGGCCAGGAGATCGGCGTCAACGCCCTGCAGCTCGCGCGGGCCTTCGCCGCCCTCGCGAACGGCGGCGTCCTCCCGACGCCCTACCTCGTCGCCGAGATCACACGGCCCGGCGCGGCGCCCGAGCTCCGAAGGCCTCCCGCCGGGACGCGGGTGGTCTCCGAGAAGACGGCCGCGGCGATGCGCCGCCTCCTCGTGAAGGTCGTCGAGGAAGGGACCGGGCGCAAGGCGGCCGTGCCCGGCTTCACCGTTGCGGGGAAGACGGGGACGGCCCAGAAGGCCATCCCGGGGGCCGGCTACTCGCACGACCGCTACGTCGCGTCGTTCTACGGCTTCCTTCCGGCCGACCGCCCCCGCGTCGTCATCGGCGTGCTCGTCGACGAGCCCCGGGGGCGGACGTACGGGGGAGACGTCGCGGCGCCGGTCTTCGCGGTGATCGCGGCCGAGGCGATGCGCGTCCTTGGAGAGCCGGGCCTTCCGGCGGAAGACCGCGTGACGCCGTCGATCCTGACGGCCGACCTCACGCGGGGGGCTGCGCCGTCCACCGGGGCGCTTCCTCCCGGGCTCGTCCCTGCGGCGCTGCGGCCGCCGGTCGCGCCCGAGGACCTCGACCGCCTCGCCGCGGGAGAGCGGTACGTCCCTGACCTCGCCGGCCGGGCCGCGCGCGAGGCCGTGCAGGAGCTTTCGCAGCGAGGTTTCACCGTCAAGCTCGCGGGACACGGATTCGTCGTCGCCCAGGAGCCGCCGGCCGGGACACCGCTTCCGCGGGGCAGCGCAGTCCGCCTCACCCTCTCGTTCGAACCGCCGGTGACCGACGTCTCCCTCGGCCCGCTCCCGCTCGCCCTCCCGGCGGAGGCGCCCGAGCCGTGAAGCTGTCCTCGCTCGCCGAGGGGCTTGCCTGCCGGCAGGTGGGGCCGCCGGGCAATCCGGAAGTGCGCGGCATCACGCACGATTCGCGCCGCGCCGGGGCCGGGATCCTCTTCGCGGCCCTTCCGGGCAAGCAGCTCGACGGGCGGACCTTCGTGGCGGAGGCCGTTCTGTCCGGTGCCCCGGCGGCGCTCGGCCCCGCTCCCGCCCCGCACGAAATCGAGGTGCCGTACCTCGAGGTCGAGAACCCCCGGCTCGCCGCGGGACTCCTCGCCGCGCGCCTCGCGGGGGAGCCGAGCAAGAGGCTCGTGATGGCGGGGGTGACGGGGACGAGCGGCAAGACGACCACGACGCTCCTCGTCGACGAGGTCCTCGGAGCCGCGCACCCGAAGCGCGGCCTCTTCGGGACCCTCGTCTACCGCTGGGGAGAGGGGACGGCCGGAACGCTCGACGCGTCGCGGACGACGCCCGAGGCGACGGAGCTCCAGCCGATGCTCGCGGCCCTCGCGGAGGGCGGCGGGACGGCGGCGACGCTCGAGTGCTCCTCGCACGCGCTCTGGCTCGAGAGGCTCGCCGGCTGCGCCTTCGACGTGGCGGTCTTCCTGAACCTGACGCGCGACCACCTCGACGATCACGGGACGATGGAGGCCTACTTCGAGGAGAAGGCGAAGCTGTTCGGGCTCCTCAAGCCCGGCGGGTGGGCGGTCGTGAACGCCGACGACGCCTGGGGCCGCAAGCTCCTCGACCGGCTCCCGAAAGAGCGGACGCTCGCGTTCTCGCTCTCGCCCGCCACCGGCGCGGACGTCACCGGCGAGGTGCGGCCCTCCGCCGAGGGAATCTCGCTCAGGGTCGTCCGTCGCGCCACGGGAGACGTCGTCGAGATCGCCTCGCCCCTCCTCGGCGCCCCGAACGCGGAGAACCTGCTCGCGGCCGCCTCGGCGGCGCTCGCTCTCGGGCTCCCCGCCGCCCAGATCGGCGCGCGGCTCGGCGCCGTCTCGGTGGTCCCCGGCCGGCTGGAACGGGTTCCGAACGGCGTCGGTCTTCTCGTCCTCGTGGACTACGCCCACAAGCCGGCCGCGCTCGAAGGCGTCCTGAGAACGACCCGCGCGCTCGCCACCGCGCGCGGCGGGGCGCTCCACGTCGTCTTCGGCTGCGGCGGCGACCGCGATCGCGGCAAGCGCCCCGAGATGGGGCGGATCGCCGCGGAGCTGGCCGACCGCGTCGTCGTCACGTCCGACAACCCCCGATCGGAAGAGCCGTCGGCGATCGCCGACGAGGTCGCCGCGGGGGCCCGGGCGGCCGGCCGCGAACCGGTCGTCGTCCTCGACCGGCGCGAGGCGATCGTCCGGGCGCTCGAGACGGCCAGGCCGGGCGACGTCGTCGTCCTGGCCGGGAAAGGACACGAGACGTACCAGGTCACGGCCGGGCGGAAGGAGCCCTTCGACGACCGGCTCGTCGCCCGCGAAGCGCTCGCCGGGCTGGAACGTGCGCGGGGAGAGGCGAAGGAATGAGCCTCTCTCTCGGACCGGACCTCCCCGAGGTCTCCCGCGCGGCCGTCTTCGGTCTCGCGAAGTCGGGCCTCGCCACGGTCCGGGCGCTCCTGTCGCGCGGCGTATCGGTCGTCGCGACCGACGCGGCGCCGGCGGAAAAGCTGGGCGCGCTTCCCGCGGACGAACGCCTCGAGCTCGTCCTCGGAGGGCACCCGCCGTCGCTCCTTTCGGGCGTCGACCTCTGCGTCGTCTCGCCCGGGGTTCCGACGTCGCTTCCGGCCCTCGACGTGGCGAGGGCCTCGGGCATCCCCGTGATCGCGGAAGTCGAGCTCGCCTCGCGCCTCGTCCCGGGGCTCGTCGTCGGTATCACCGGGACGAACGGGAAGTCGACGACGACGGCCCTGGCGGCGGCTCTCCTGCGCGACGCCGGCCGCGAAGCGGTCGCCTGCGGGAACTTCGGGACGCCGTGGATCCACTTCGCGGCGGACGGCGCCGCGCCCGCGGGCGAGCTGCCCCCTCCGAGCCGGGTCTGGGTCGTCGAGCTGTCGTCCTTCCAGCTCGAGGGGCTCCGGCGGTTCGCGCCCGACGTCGCGGTCCACCTGAACCTGACGCCCGACCACCTCGACCGTTACCGCTCCGTCGACGACTACGGCGCCGCCAAGGCCCGGATCTTCGAGAACCAGGGCGAGGCGCAGGTCGCCGTCCTCAACGCCGACGACCCGCTCGTGCAGCGGATCCGGACGCGGGCCCGAAGGCTCGCCTTCAGCCGGACGCGCGACCTCCCGCTCGGCGCGTGGCTGAAGGACGGCGTCTTCCTCGCCGACGCCACGGGAAAGGGCCCGCGCGTCTACGCCCGGCGCGAGGACCTGCAGCTCCCCGGCTCGCACAACGCCGAGAACGCCCTCGCCGCGCTCGCCGCGACGATTCCCCTCGGGGTCACGCCCGAGACGGCCGTCCGGACGTTCCGCACGTTCCGGGGCCTTCCGCACCGGACGGTCCTCGTGAGGGCGCGTGGCGGCGTCTCCTTCTACAACGACTCGAAGGGGACGAACATCGACGCGACGCTGAAAAGCCTCGAGGGGTTCCCCGACGGGAGCGTCTTCCTGATCCTCGGCGGGAAAGACAAGGGGGACGACTTCCGCCGTCTCCTCCCGCTCGTCGCCAGGAAAGCGCGCAAGGTCCTCGCCGTCGGTGCCGCAGGGCCCGCGGTGATGCGCGCCCTCGAGGACGGGGCGCCGTGCGAGGAGAGCGGGACGATCGCGCGCGCGGTCGAGACGGCCGCCGCCGAGGGCCGGGCGGGAGACGTCGTCCTCCTCTCTCCCGCCTGCGCCTCCTACGACCAGTTCCGCAACTACGAGCACCGCGGCGAGGCCTTCGAGGCCCTCGTCCGCGCCCTTCCCGAGGCGGGAGGCTGACGTGGCGCGCAAGCTCGCCATCGACCGTCTCCTCTTCGCCCCGGTCGTCGCCCTCGTCGCGATGGGCCTCCTGATGATCTACAGCGCCTCGGCGATGCAGATCTACTCCCCGTCGGCCGGAGGCCCGTCGCAGCCGCTCTACTTCGTCTTCAAGCAGGGCATCGCCGTCCTCCTCGGCGGGCTGCTCACGATCGGCCTGATGAAGCTCGACTACCGCAGGCTGAACGACCCCCGTCTCGTCGCGATGGGGCTCTCCCTCCTCGCGGCGGCTCTCGTGGCCGCGCTCCTGAGCGCGCCGATCAACGGCACGCGGCGCTGGATCAGCCTCGGCGTGATGACCGTCCAGCCCTCCGAGTTCGCCAAGATCGGTCTCGTCGTCGCCCTCGCGGCGCTGCTCTCGCGCCGGGAAGGCGAGCTCGACGACGTGAAGCGGACGCTCCTGCCGGTGGCGGGCCTGCTGGCCGTCCTCGGCGGGCTCGTCCTCCTCCAGCCCGATTTCGGGACGGCGCTCTCCTACTTCGCCATCGCCGCCGCGATGCTCTTCTACGCGGGCCTGCGGCTCGGGTGGTTCGCGGCCGGGGCCCTCCTCGCGCTTCCCGCCCTCGTCGCCTACGCCTGGTCGGCGCCCTACCGCCGGGCCCGGATCCTCTCCTTCCTCCACCCCGAATCGGACCCGCAGGGGAGCGGCTACCAGGCGCTGCAGTCGCTGATCGCCGTGGGCACCGGGGGCGTCACGGGCCTCGGCCTCGGTGACGGCAAGCAGAAGCTCTTCTTCCTCCCCTACCCCTACACCGACTTCATCTACGCGATCGTGGGCGAGGAGCTCGGCCTCATCGGCTGCGTCATCGTCCTGGGGCTCTTCGGGCTCCTCTTCGCCCGCGGCATGCGCGCCGCGGTGAACGCTCCCGACGCGTTCGGCCGGCTCCTCGGCGTCGGCCTCGCGGTGATGATCGTCGTGCAGGCCCTCGTCAACATCTCCGTCGTCCTCGCCCTCCTGCCCACCAAGGGAATCCCGCTGCCGTTCCTCTCCTACGGCGGCTCCGCCCTCTGGGCGGACCTCATCGCGGTCGGGATCCTCCTCAACGTCTCGCAGCACGCGCCGTGAACTTCCTCCGCGTCCGCCGTGTCCACTTCGTCGGGATCGGGGGGGTCGGGATGTCCGGCCTCGCCGAGATCCTCTCGAGCGTCGGCCTGACCGTCACCGGGTCGGACCTGCGCGAGGGGGAGGAGACCCTCAGGCTCAGGGCTCTCGGCATCCCGGTCTTCGCGGCGGGGCACCGCGCCGAGCACGTGGCCGGGGCCGACGTCGTCGTCTACTCCTCCGCCGTCGCCGAGGACAACCCCGAGCTCGTCGCGGCACGGATCGCCGGAGTCCCCGTCATCAAGCGGGCCGAGATGCTCGCCGAGGTGATGAGGGTGAAGACCGGCATCGCCATCGCCGGCTCGCACGGAAAGACGACGACGACCTCGATGACGGGTTCGATCCTCCAGGCGGCCGGCCTCGACCCGACGATCGTCGTCGGCGGGCGGGTCCGCGCGATGGGAACGAACGCCTGCCTCGGCAAGGGTGAGTACCTCGTGGCCGAGGCCGACGAGTTCGACCGCTCGTTCCTCAGGCTCCGGCCGATCGTGGCGGTCGTCAACAACATCGACCTCGAGCACCTCGACACCTACCGCGACCTGGCCGACCTGAAGGCCTCCTTCACCGAGTTCGCCTCGACCGTTCCCTTCTTCGGCGCGGCGCTCCTCGGCCTCGACGACCCGAACGTCCAGGAGATACGGCCGCTGCTGGCGAGCCGCGTGCGCGTCGGGACGTTCGGCCTGACGCCCCAGGCCGACGTGACGGCCCGCGACCTGGCCCTCGAGAGGACTGGCTCGCGCTTCACGGCCGTCGCGGAGGGCGAGGTGATCGGTCCCGTCGAGGTCTCTCTCCCGGGCCTGCACAACGTGAAGAACGCGCTGGCGGCGATCGCCATCGCGCGCGAGCTCGACGTGCCGTTCGAGGCGTGCGTCAAGGCGCTCTCGACCTTCGCGGGCGTGGCCCGCCGCTTCGAGCGGAAGGGCGAGCGGGACGGCGTCCTCGTCGTCGACGACTACGCCCACCACCCGACGGAGGTCTCGGCGACGCTCGGCGCCGCGCGGCAGGCGTACCCGGAGCGGCGCCTCGTCGTCCTCTTCCAGCCGCACCTCTTCACGCGGACGCGCGACCAGGCGGCCGGCTTCGGCGCGGCCCTCCTGGCGGCCGACGCCGTCTACGTCCTCCCCGTCTACCCGTCGCGCGAGGCGCCGATCCCCGGTGTCACGGCCCGCCTCGTCTCGGACGCGGCGCGCACGCGCGGCCACCGCAGCGTCGTCGATCTGGACGTCCGCTCCGAGGTCGTCGCCCGCCTCCGGGACGACCTGAAGGAGGGCGACCTCCTCGTGACGATGGGCGCGGGCGACGTCAACCGCCTCGGCGAAGAGTTCCTCGGGACGGGGGGGCCGGCGTGAACGGCGCGTTCTACCGTCCCGGAACGATCCGGCCCCCGCGCCCCTCGCGCCGCCGCGAGACGGCGCGCCGGGCCGTCCTCGGCCTCCTCCTCGTCGTCGTGCTCGGCGGGAGCGCGGCGGCGGCCTGGGCGGCCGTCCACCGGCACCCGCGCTTCCTCGTGAGGCGCGTCGTCCTGACCGGCGTGCCCGAGCCGCACCGCAACGAGGTCGAGGCTGTTTCGGACCCCTGGATCGGCCGCCCGCTCCTCTCCGTCGACCTGGACGCGGCGATCGCCAGCCTCTCGTCGCGCCCGTGGGTCGCCCGCGTCTCCGCCCGGCGCGTCGTCCCGGACACGATCTCGGTGCAGATCGAGCCGCGGGCGCCCGTGGCGCTCGCCCGGCGGGGGGACGAGCTCTGGACCGTCGACCAGGACGGGCTCTGGCTCACGGCGTACACCGGAGGGGCTGGCTCGCCCCGCTTCGTCGTCCTCGACCCCTCGGGCGCTCCGTCGCCCGAGGAGGCCGTGATCCGCGGGGCCCGCCTCCTCGACCGCCTGCGGACCGAGGACCCCGACCTCCTGTCGCGCATCTCCGAGGTGGAAGTCCTCGCCGAGGGCTTCGCGGTCGTCGACGCGCCCGCCCGCCTGAAGCTGCGCCTCGGCGACGACGCCCTCGCGCCCGGCCGCGCCTTCGCCCGCTGGCGCGCGTTCCTCGCCCTCGCACCCGAGCTGTCGCGTCTCGGCCTCCTCCCGCGGGAGGTCGACCTGCGATTCGAGAACCGCATCGTCCTGAAGGCTCCGGGGACCGAAGCCCCCCGCAGCGAGACCTGAGGAAGGACCCGTGCCGAAGACCACCCCGTACCTCGTCAGCCTCGACATCGGCTCCTCGAAGGTCTGCGCCCTCATCGCGGAGACCGGAAGCGAGGGGCGCATCGACGTCGTCGGCAAGGGAGTCGCCACCCACAAGGGGACCCGCAAGGGGGCGATCATCGACGTCCCCGCCACCGTGGAGGCGATCAAGCGCGCCACCGAGGAGGCCGAGATCATGGCGGGGGTCCAGATCGAACGGGCCGTCGTCGGCGTCTCGGGCCCCGTCGTCAGGTCTTTCAACAGCCGGCAGGTCGTCGCCGTCGCGGCGAGGAGCCGCGAGATCTCGCGCGAGGACATCGGCCGCGCGCTCGACGCCGCCCGCTCCTGCCCGATTCCCTCCGACTACGAGATCCTCACCGTCCTGCAGCGGCAGTTCGTCGTCGACGGGCAGGACGGCGTCGCCGACCCGCTCGGGATGGTCGGCAGCCGCCTCGAGGCCGACGTCCACGTCGTCACCGTCCCGGTCGCCACGACCCAGAACCTCCTGAAGTGCGTGAATGGTGCCGGCGTCTCGGTGACCGAGATGATCCTCGAGCCGCTCGCGGCGAGCGAGGCGATCCTGACGCCCGACGAGAAGGACCACGGGGTCGTCCTCGCCGACATCGGCGGCGGGACGACGGAGATCGCCGTCTGGCGGCAGGGCGCGCTCGCCCACACCGCCGTCATCCCGATCGGCGGCGACCTCTTCACGAGCGACCTCGCCGTCCTCCTGAAGACCCCCGTTCCCGACGCCGAGAGGCTGAAGAAGAAGTTCGGAGCGGCGATCACCGGGCTCGTGAGCAGCGAGGAGACGATCGACGTACCGCGCACGGGCGGGCAGGGAGTCCACCCGGTGAGCCGCGCCTACATGGCGGAGATCCTCGAGGCGCGCGCCCGGGAGCTCTTCGAGGTCCTCTGGCGCGAGGCGACGGCGGACGTCCCGGCGCGCGAGCTGCGCGCCGGCCTCGTCCTCACCGGCGGGGGCGCCTCGCTCGACGGGATGGCCGACGAGGCCGAGCAGGTCCTCGGCATCCCGGTGCGGATCGGGTCGCCCCGGGGCCTCTCGGGGCTCACCGACATCGTCAACGGGCCGGAGTGGGCCTGCGCGGCGGGGCTGCTCCTCATCGGTCGCGGCGGCGCGGCCTCTCCCAAGAACCAGCCGAAGGCGTCGGGCGGCCTTCTCACGAAACTGAAGAACTCGCTGGGGCGGATGTTCACCCCGGCGTCGGCCATCTGAAGGGACCTGGAGGAAGAGATGATTCTGTTCGAGGACGAGTCGAGCGCGATTCCGGCGATCACCATCGGAGAAGACGTCGTTTCCCCGGCGCGGATCAAGGTCGTCGGCGTCGGCGGCGGCGGCGGAAACGCGGTGAACCGGATGATCCAGTCGGGCATACGCGGCGTGGAGTTCATCGCCGCGAATACCGACCTGCAGGTCCTGAAGGTCAACCGGGCCGCGCAGAAGATCCAGCTCGGCCTCGCGACCTCCAAGGGGATGGGGGCCGGCTCGAACCCCGAGATCGGCCGCACCGCCGCGCTCGAGGACGCCGAGCGGATCGCCGAGGCGCTCTCCGGGTCCGACATGGTCTTCGTCACCGCCGGCATGGGAGGCGGGACGGGGACCGGCGCGGCGCCCGTCGTCGCCAAGATCGCCTCCGAGGCGGGGGCGCTCGTCGTGGCGATCGTCTCCAAGCCGTTCGCGTTCGAGGGGCGGCGCAAGCTCCGCTTCGCCGAGGACGGGATCGCCGAGCTGCGCGAGTACGTCGACACGCTCATCACGATCCCGAACGAGCGGCTCTACGCCTTCGTCGACCGGAACATCACGGCGTGGGAGGCGTTCAAGATCGCCGACGACGTCCTCCGGCAGGCGGTGCAGGGGATCAGCGACCTGATCACCGTCCCCGGCTACGTGAACGTCGACTTCGCCGACGTGAAGACCGTCATGGAGAACATGGGGATGGCGCTGATGGGGACCGGCACGGCGACGGGCGAGCACCGCGCCGTCGAGGCGGCCCAGAAGGCGATCTCGAACCCGCTCCTGGAGGAGCAGTCGATCCAGGGCGCGCGGGCGATCCTGATCAACGTCTCGGGCGGCGAGGACCTGACGCTGGCCGAGTTCAACGAGGCGTGCCAGATCGTCCAGGCGGCCGCCGACGACGACGCGAACATCATCTTCGGCCTCGTCCAGGACGCCGCGATGAAGGACCAGGTGAAGGTCAGCGTCATCGCCACGGGCTTCGACGCCCCCGTCGCCGCGCGCCGCGTCGCCGCGCAGCCGAGCGAGCGGGTGCGGCTGCCGCTCACCGAGGAGATCCTCCCGGAGGACTCGGGCTACGGCGTCAACCTCGTCAACGCCCGGAGCGCGAAGGACGACATGTTCGACATCCCGACGTTCCTCCGGCGGCAGATGGACTGAGCCCGTCTCGTCCCGCCCTGTCCGTCCGGATCGAGCGCCGCCGGGGCTAAGATCCGCGGTTGGTTCCGGTGCGACAGCGGACGCTGGCGAAGGGGGACGGGTGGTCTTCTCGGGCCGTGGGTCTCTGCTGGCGAAGAGAGCCCTCTTCGCCGTGGCGCTTCTCTCCTCGGCCTATGTTCGGGAGGGGACGGGGCTCTCGGTCGACCAGGCCGTCATCTGGTTCCCGTCCGGAGTGGCCGTGGCCGGGCTGTGGCTGCTCGGGGCCGGGGAATGGTGGGTGGTGGCGGCCTGCGTGGCGGGGCAGCGCCTTCTGGCCGGGAACGGCATCGGGTACACGATGACCGCGTCGGCGGGGAGCGCGGCAGAGGCGCTCCTCGGCGCGTATCTCCTCGGGAGGCTCGGGTTCGATGCCCGCCTGTCGCGGCCGAAGGACATCCTCGCCCTCGTGGCGGCGGCGGGCGCGGCCCCCGTGGCGAGCATCGCCGCCTCCTGGTGCGGACGGGTTCTTCTCTCGGCTGATCCGGGCGTGTCCCTCTACTATTTCGGCTGGTGGCGGATGAACGCCCTCGGCATCTTCGCCATCGTCCCGCCGGCAGCGATCTGGTTCGCCTCATCCGCGGAGCGTCCCGGCGGACGCAGGGCGGTCCGCGCGGTGCTGATGGCCGCCGGAACGGCCGCCGGGATTCTCCTGCTGATGCGACTGCTTCCCGTCAGCGTGACGGGCGTCCTGCTCCTCGTCGCCGTCCTTCCGATCTCGCTCTTCGCGGGGGTTCGGTTCGGGCCCATCGGGGCCGCGAGCGCGGGAGCGCTGGCGGCGATCGTCGTCGCGCTGGGGACCGGCTACGGATGGGGGCCCTTCCTTTCGATCGCGCGAAGCGACCGTCACTCCGCCGTCCAGGTCTTCGAGCTGCTGCTCATCACGATGCCCCTGGCCCTCGGAGTCCTGGTGGCCGAGCGAATGGCGGCGGAGAGGACGACGGCGTTCGAGGCCCGGGTCCTGGGGCTCGTCGCCGCCGGGCGTCCGGTGGCGGAGGTCTTCGAGGGAATCGTCGCGGGGATGGAGGAGCTCACCAAGGGGCTCTGCTCGATCCTGACGCTCGAGGACGGCCGGATGAATGCCGTCTTGCCGCCGGCGCTGCACCATGGCCTCACGCTCTGCTGGTCGACGCCGATCCGGGATTCCGGCGGTGACGTGCTCGGCGTCTTCGCCATCTACACGCGCGAACGGCGGGGGCCGGACGGCGGCGAGCTGGCTCTCGCCGAACGGGCGGCCGCGCTCGCCGGCATCGCCGTGGAGAGGGCGCGTCGCGTCGAGGCCCTTCGCCGGAGCGAGGACCTTCTCGCGTCGATCAACCGCAACGTGAGTGAAGGGCTCTACCGCAGGGCCTCCGGAGGGGGACTGGTCTACGTCAACCCCGCCTTCGCCCGGATGTTCGGGTACGACGCGCCGGAGGCCGTTCTCGCGGACCCCGACGGGATGCGATACGTCGACCCCGAGCGGCGCGACGACGTGAGAAGAGCGCTCGCCGAGCACGGTCGCGTCCAGAACGAGGAGGTCCAGTTCCGGCGCCGGGATGGCTCGGACTTCTGGGGGCTCGTCTCGATCACGGGAGTCCACGGCGACGGGGAGGCCGTCGTCCACGAGGACGGCGTGATCGCCGACGTCACGGCGCGGAAGGCGCTCGAGGAGCAGCTCCGGCAGTCGCAGAAGCTGGAGGCCGTGGGAAAGCTCGCCGGGGGGGTCGCGCACGACTTCAACAATCTCCTGACGGTGGTCCTCGGCCACGCCGAGGAGATCGGCGCCGCGTCCCCGCCCGGCGAATCCGCGGCCGGCCACGCCCGCGAGATCGAGAGCGCCGCCCGGCGAGGGGCCGGGCTCACGCGGCAGCTCCTCGCGTACAGCCGTCAGCAGGTGCTCCGTCCCCAGGTCCTCGACCTGACCGAGGTCGTGGACGAGCTCGGAGGGATGCTGCGGCGGCTCATCGGAGAGGATGTCCTGCTCGTCACGCAGCACACCTCGGGCCCCCTGTGGGTCCGGGTCGACAGGAGCCAGCTCGAGCAGGTGATCGTCAACCTCGCCGTCAACGCGCGAGAGGCGATGCCTTCGGGCGGAAAGCTCTGCGTGGAGACGTCGGCCATCGAGGTCGGGGCGGCGGAGGCGGGCGCGCACGCCGACCTGCAGCCCGGGTCCTACGCGGCCGTATCGGTACGCGACACCGGGGTCGGCATGTCGGCCCAGACGCGGGGGCGGGCGTTCGACCCGTTCTTCACGACGAAGGGGCCGGGGCAGGGCTCGGGCCTCGGGCTCTCGACGGTCCTCGGCATCGTGAAGCAGAGCGGCGGCACCGTGTTCCTCGAGAGCACCCAGGGACGCGGAACCGTCGCGTGGGTCCATCTCCCGCGGGTCGGGGAGCCCGTCGCCGCGGTGAAAGAGGTGGCCGGAGAGATGTCGACCGCGCCGGTCGGGGGGACCATCCTCCTGGCCGAAGACGAGCCCGCGCTCCGCATGCTGGTGCAGGAAGTGCTGGGGCGGGCGGGCTACCGCGTGCTCGCGGCCGAGGACGGAGAGGAAGCCCTCGCCGTGAGCAGGGGCCATGGAGGGACCGTCGATCTCCTCGTCACCGACATCGTGATGCCCAACCTCGGCGGGCGCGAGCTCGCGGCGCGCCTCCTGGCGGAGCGACCCGGAGTGCGCGTCCTCTTCATGTCGGGCTACCCGAACGACGCGCGGGGCTTCGGAGAGTTCGCCGGCGCGACCGGGGACCTCCTCCGGAAGCCGTTCTCCCTGCGGGAGCTCGTCGAGCGTGTCCGGGAGGCTTTGCCGCAGCAGACTGCGGAGACGCGCGCCGATTCCTCGGCTGGCTGAGGAGGTGCCGTACCCGCCCGGCGAGGGCGAGGAGGGCGCCCCGTCAGGCGGCGTCGTCGGGCGGCGAGGCGGGAGCGGCGCCCGGGCGCGGCTTCTTGCGCCGGTTCCGCCAGCCCTTCAGCTTCAGCCAGGCGCGCTCCACGCGCGGGTGGCGCTGCCGCCAGCGGCGGACCTTCCGCTGGAACCAGCGGCTCTCGATGTAGAGGATCACCGCCCCGGCGACGCCGAACGGCCAGCCCTGGACGAACGGGATGAGGCCGCCCAGGAGACCCGCCACGAGGAGGGTCCAGCCGAGCGTGAGGAGGGCGAGCCTCACGAGGTGGTGGCGGGTCCGGGCGAGCCCTCGGCCGCTCGGAGGGGGCGGGTCCGTCACCTGCGGACCGGGAAGCGTCCTTCCCGGGCCTCCCGGACGATCCTCTTGGCCTCGTCCGGGAAGTCGGCGTCGAGCATCCAGTCGAGGTACTCGGGGGTTCTTCGCCGCGACGTCGGCGAGCGACTGGCCCCGCTTGCCGCCGAAGTTGAAGACCGCGGCGCCGTCCCGCCACACGAAGCGCTTGTCGGCGTCGACCCAGCGCCCCTCCAGGGGGGCGGTGAACGCCGCGAGGGCCTCGATCCCGCGCGGAAGGTCCTCGTAGCGTTTCAGCTGCCCCGCCAGGACCTCGGCGGCGGCGATCGAGTCGGCGAGGGCCGAGTGGGCCCCGGCGTGCTCGCGTCCGACGAAGGTGCGGACGGCGGCCGAGAGGTCGCGCGGCTCCTTGCGGAAGTAGATGACCTGGGCGTCGACGACACGCCGTCCGTCGAAGGAGAAGGGGATCTTCACCCGGTCGAGCTCGCGGCCGAGGAGCGGGATGTCGAAGCCGCGCAGGTTGTACCCCGCGAGGTCGCACCCCTCGAGGAAGGCGGCGAGACCGGGGGCGACGGCGGCGAAGGAGGGGGCGTCCGCCACGTCGGCGTCGGAGATCCCGTGGACGGCCGTGGCCTCGGACGGGATCTTCACGCCGGGGTTCACGCGCTGCTCGAAGACCGCGACGCTGCCGTCCGGGGAGACCTTCAGGGCCGCCACCTCGACGATCCGGTCGGTGAGGCGGTCGGGGCCCGTCGTCTCGAGGTCGAAGATGACGAGCGGGGCGCCGTCGCAGAGGTTCCTGAGGAGCTCGAGGGTCTCGGGGGGGAGGGATACGGTCACGCGGGGATCATCTCAGACGCCGGCGCCTCGAACGCCCAGGCCGTCCCGGCCGGGGCGCCAGGCGGATCCTCCCAGACGATGCGGACGGCGCGGAGGAAGGGTGTGGGCCCGGTACCCGGGTCTGACGAAGCCGCCTGCGGGTCGTAGAGCGGGTCGCCGAGGAGCGGGTGTCCGACCGCTGCGAGGTGGACGCGCAGCTGGTGCATCCGTCCCGTCTCCGGGGAAAGCTCCAGCAGCGCGTCGTCGCCGCGGGTCTCGAGCAGCCTCCAGCGGGTGACCGCGGGCCGGCCCGCGGGGTGGACGGCGGAGCGTGCGGGGGGCGGGAGCGGCGGAATGAAGGAGAGGCCCTCGCCGCGCAGGAGGCGCGCGGCGCGGTCGGGACCGTACGCCGCCCGGACGGCGCGTGCCATGAGCCACGGCCTCCCCGAGCGGTGCTCGAGGACGGGGTCTTCGATGGTCCCCTCGGGCTGGGCGGGTATGCCCCGGACGAGCGCAACGTAGGTCTTGGAGACGCGCGTCGCCCAGGCGTCGTGGGCGACCCGCAGGGCCTTCTCGCCCCGGGCCAGGAGCAGGAGGCCGGACGTGATCCGGTCGAGGCGGTGGACGAGCTGGAGGTCGTCTCCCAGGGCGCGCCGGGCCTCCTCGAGGAGGCCGCCGAAGCCGTGCGCGTTCTGCCCCGCCTCCTTGTCGAAGGCGAGGTACTCCTCGGCGCCCGGCGGGACGGGGAGCGGCCGGAGCGTCACGCGGCGCGGCTGCGGAAGCGGAACGCCGCGAGGATGACGGCGAGGTTTCCGGCGAGGTTCGCCGACATCCCGAGGACGATCTCGAGGAGGCCGAAGCGGATGCCGTAGGTCAGCCAGATGACCTGGCCGAGGAGGAAGAGCAGGTAGGTGACGACGGAAACGTCGTCGCTCGAACGCCTCTTCCAGATCCTCACCGCCTGGGGGATGTAGGCCGCGCCGCTGGCGACGCCGACGGCGCCGACGAGAGCTTTGAGGACGGAGTCGAAGGTCTCCATGCGGCGGGGAGCCTACCCCGCGGGCGCAGGGGCCTACAATGGACGCGTGAGGCTTCGCCTGATCGCCGCCGCGTTCGTCCTGGCCGGGCTGGCCCTGTCGGCCCCGGGGGCGGAGCTCTACGGAAAGCCGCTGCGGGGGCTGACGCCCGTCTCCATCGCCGACCTGCACCGGCAGTCCGCCACCTACGAAGGAAAGACCGTCCGGGTGCGCGGCGAGGTCCTGAACGAAGCGGGGTCCTTCCGCATCATGGAGGGGGCCGCTTCGCTCCTCGTGACGATGCGGGGAGGGTCGGCGCTCCCTGCCGACGCCACGGGCGCCGCCGCGACGGCCGAGGGGACCTTCCGCTCGAAGGGCCCGGACGGCACCCCGTCTCTCGAAGCGACGGGTCTCGAGCTGACGCGCTGAGCCCGGGGGCCGCGACCCGGCCTGTCTTCGAATTCCCCGAAAGTCCGTAAACTCCACGTCAGCATGCGCCTCGGCGTCGACTTCGGGACGACCCACACGGTGGTGACGATGGTCGACCGCGGGAACTACCCCGTGGTCGCCTTCGAGGGGGGAGACCCCTACCCGTCGCTCGCCGCCCTCCTCCCGTCGGGCGAGCTGCGGTACGGCTTCGACGCGGCCACGGTGAGGCACGAGCCGGGCGTCCGTCTCGTGCGGTCGTTCAAGAGGCTCCTCGCCGACGCCGGCCCCCGGGCGGCGATCGAGGCCGGCGGGCGCACCATCCTTCTGCTCGACCTCCTCACCGGCTTCCTTTCCAAGGTGAGAGAGGACCTCCTCACCCGCTCGAACGCCGGTGTCGAGGACGGGGAGCCGCTCGAGGCGGCGATCTCGGTCCCGGCCAATTCCTCGAGCGCCCAGCGCTTCCTCACGCTGGAAGCGTTCCGGTCGGCGGGCTTCACTCCCGTGGCGCTCCTGAACGAGCCGTCGGCCGCCGGCTTCGAGTACGCACACCGCTTCCGGTCCACGATCACGTCCCGGCGCGAGCACGTCCTGGTCTACGACCTCGGCGGCGGCACGTTCGACGCGTCGCTCCTCCGGATGACGGGGAAGACGAACGAGGTCGTCACGAGCGAAGGGGTCCGGCGCCTCGGCGGGGACGACTTCGACGAGGCGATCCTGGCGGCCGTCCTGGCGCAGACGGGAGCGCCCGAGCCCGACTCCGACGCGCGCGAGCTCCTCCTGGAAGAGTGCGCGCGGCAGAAAGAGGCGGTGGGGCCGAACACCCGGAGGCTCGTCCTCGACCTCTCGCCGCTCGACCTCCCGCCGATCGCCCTTCCGATCGAAGACGTGTGGGAGGCCTGCGCGCTCCTCGTCGAGCGGACGATCGCGGCGACCGAGCCGGTCCTTCGGGCGGGCGAGGTCGAAGAGGGGGAGCTGGCGGGCGTCTACGTCGTCGGCGGGGCGGGGGCCTTCCCGCTCGTCGGCCGGCGGCTGCGCGAGAGGTTCGGGGAGAAGAGGGTGAAGCGCTCGCCCCACCCCTTCGCCGCCACCGCGGTCGGCCTCGCCCTTTTCCTCGACGGCGACGCGGGCTTCGCCCTCGCCGACCGGCTCACGCGGCACTTCGGCGTCTTCCGCGAGGCGGAGGCGGGGGAGGAGGTCGTCTTCGACCCGATCTTCCCCAAGGACGTCCCGCTCCCGGCGGCGGGCCAGGCGCCGCTGACGGCCGTACGGCGCTACCGCGCCGCGCACGACCTGGGGCACTTCCGGTTCGTCGAGTGCAGCCGCCTCGTGGAGGGGCGTCCCGACGGCGACGTCACGCCGTGGCAGGACGTGAGGTTCCCCTTCCAGGCGTCGCTGCGGGGGATGCCGCTCGACGGGGCCACCGTCCGGAGGCTCTCCGCGCCGGGACCGGAAGTGGAGGAGGTCTATGCCTGCACCGACGCCGGGGCGGTGGAGGTGACGATCCGCGTCCCTTCCGACGGCTTTTCGACGACGTTCCGTCTCGGCCGGTCCGGCCTCTGACGTGGCCAGGCGCCTGGAGAACGGCGAGCGGACGGAGCCCCGGGCCACAGCCCGCTCCAGGACGGCCGCTCGCCGACGCCCGTCGTCGATTCGCCGAATCGGGGAAGCGGCAGTCACCCCGGGTGCGTAACTTCAGGCAGAGGCTCCCACCCGGGGAGCGCGGAGGCAGGCCATGAAGAACAACCCGAAATTCCCGGCGGCGGCGGGCGCGGTCCGGCTCGTGTTCGGCATCCTCGTCATCCTCGTGGGCCTCCTCTTCACGCTCGACAACTTCGGTCTCGTCTCGGCGCGGTTCCTCCTGCGCCTCTGGCCGGTCGGTCTCGTGGCGATCGGGCTGACGAAGGCGCTCCAGCGGCGCGGCTTCTGGAACGGCTTCTGGGGCTGGGTCGTCGCCCTCGCCGGGACGCTCCTGCTCCTCGACAACCTCGACGTCCTCCGCTTCCCGGTCTGGAAGCTCATGCCGCTCGTCCTCGTGGCGCTCGGCATTCGCCTCGTGCAGAAGGCAGGGGGGCGGACCTTCCCCGACCGGACGATCGAGAGCCGGACGGCGGCGACGCTCGACGAGACGGCGATCTTCGGCGGGTGGGACCGCTCGATCACGACGACCGAGTTCCTCGGCGGCGAGATCAACGCGCTCTTCGGGGGCTTCGAGCTCGACCTGACGAACTGCCGGATCCCCGACGACCAGGCGTCGATCACCGTCTTCATCGCGTTCGGCGGCGGCGACATCCGCGTCCCGCGCGACTGGGCCGTCGACGTGAAGGCCTTCGCGATCTTCGGCGGCACCGACGACAAGAGCGCCCACCCTCCCCTCGACGGAGACGTCCCGCCGAAGAGGCTCGTCATCGACGGCTTCGTCGTCTTCGGCGGCCTCGACATCAAGAACTGACGTGCATCCCATCCTGGCTCGCCGGGAGAGGCTGCTGGCCTACCTCCTCGCCTGGGTTCCCCTGGCGGCGATACAGGCCTACCTGCTCGCGCTCCCGGGGAGCCTTTCGATCGGCGAGGCGGCGGCGCTCGCCGCGCCGCTGTCGCTCGTCTACGCCTTCCTCTGCCTCTCCTCCTTCTATGCCTGCCGCAGCGCGCCGCTGACCCGGGCCCGGACCGGCTCGGTCCTCGGGGTCCACGTCGTCGGGGCGCTCATCGCCGCATCGCTGCTGACGCTCGCCGGCTCGACTCTGGCGAGCATGCTCGGGACCCTTCCCGAGTTCGCAACGCTCCCCGAGCGGTTCGGCCTGGCCGTTCCCCCGCTCTTCGTCCTCGGGGTCCTCCTCTACCTCCTCTCCGTCACTTTCCACTACATCCTCCTCTCCCTCGAGTCTTCGCAGGCGGCCGAGAGGCGGGCGATGGAGGCCCGCGTCCTGGCGCGCGAAGCCGAGCTCGAGGCCCTGAAGGCGCAGCTGAACCCGCACTTCCTCTTCAACGCGCTCAACTCGGTGAGCGCCCTGACGACGACCGCCCCGGCACGCGCCCGCGAGATGTGCATCCTCCTGTCGGACTTCCTCCGGCGGAGCCTCTCGTCGGGCGAGAGGTCGCTCATTCCTCTGCGCGAGGAGCTGGCGCTGGCGCAGCAGTTCCTCGCCATCGAGAGGGTCCGCTACGGTCGCCGTCTCGAGGTCGAGGAGCTGGTCGACGAGACGCTCCTGGCCACGGCCATCCCGCCGCTCCTCCTGCAGCCCCTCGTCGAGAACGCCGTCCGCCACGGCATCGCGACCCTCATCGAAGGGGGGACGGTGACGCTCCGCGTGGAACGGGCGGGAGACGGGGTGCGCGTCGCCATCGAGAACCCCTACGACCCCGAGACGCCGGCCACCCCCGGGAGCGGCCTCGGTCTCTCCATCGTGAGGCGCCGGCTCGCCGCGGCGTGGGGACGCGCCGCCGAGATCGAGGAGCGGGGGGAAGGAAAGCGCTTCTCGGTCGTCCTCGTCGTTCCGGGGGCGCCGCCGGAGGAGGGGTGAAACCGCTCCGCGTCGTCGTCGTCGACGACGAGGAGCTTGCCCGGGCCGTCGTCCGCGAGCACCTCGCCGCGCACCCCGGTATCGAGATCGTGGCGGAGTGCGCGAACGGGATCGAGGCGATCGAGGCGGTCGCCGCCCTCGCCCCCGACCTCCTCTTTCTCGACGTCCAGATGCCGCGCCTCACCGGGTTCGAGACGCTCGAGCTGCTCGACCCGCGCCCCGCCGTCGTCTTCGTCACCGCCTACGACCGGCACGCCGTGAAGGCGTTCGAGGTGAGCGCCGTCGACTATCTCCTGAAGCCGTTCTCGAAGGAGCGCTTCGACGCCGCGCTCGCGAAGGCGCGGGCCCTCCTCGGCTCCGGGGCGAAAGGACCCGATCCGGCCACCCTCGCCGCCGCCGCGCGGCCGGAGGGTGTGCCCCTCGAGCGGATCGCGGTGCGCGAGGGGACGCGCGTGACGCTCCTCGCCGTCGAGACGGTCGCGTGGGTGAAGGCCGAGGACGACTACGTCCTGATCCGCTCGGGAGGAAAGAACCACCTGAAGCACCAGACGCTCTCCGACCTCGCCACACGGCTTCCCGCCGCGCGCTTCGTCCGCGTCCACCGCTCGTGGGTCGTCAACGTCGGAAAGCTCGCCTCCCTCGAGGAAGGGAAGACGGCGGTGATGGCGGACGGCGAACGGGTCCCGGTCAGCCGGGCGGGTGCGGCCCGGCTGAGGGAGCGGATGCCGAGGGGCTGAGGACCTTCACGACGACGACCGTCCGGTCGTCCTCCGGGTCGTCGCCCCCGGTGTGCGCCCTCCAGGCGTCGAGGACCGACTCGAGGACGTCGCGCGGGCCCTTTCCCCCGCAGCGGGCGAGAGCGCTCTCCAGGCGCTCGAAGCCGAACGCCTCGCTCCCGTCGGGCGCCATCGCCTCGACGACGCCGTCGGAGAGCAGGACCCAGGTCTCGCCGTCGACGAGCGGGACGGTCACCGTCACCCGCTCGACCGGCCGGCCCGCGCCGAGGGGCTTCGACGGGTTCTCGACGGAGGAGACGGTGCCGTCCGGAGCGACGCGGTAGGGATAGATGTGCCCCGCGTTCGTGAACTCGGCGGCCCGGCCCGCGAGGTCGAAACGCACGTGGGCGAGCGTGACGAACGCGCGGCGCTCCGTCGTCCGGCGGACCTCGTCGTCGAGGTGGGCGAGGAGGGTGGGCGTGTCGGTGCCACCGCGCGAGAGGGCCGCGAGGCTCGCGAGGGCGGACGCCATGACGATCCCGGCCGGCAGGCCGTGGCCCGCCACGTCGGCGATGACGACCGTCAGGCGCGTCTCGCCCTCGCCGAGGAAATGGTAGAAGTCGCCACCGATCGCGGCGGCAGGGCGGAAGTCGGCGGCGAGCTCGACGCCGGGAAAGGCGAAGTCGGGCGAGGGGAGGAGGCGCCGCTGGAGGTCGCGAGCGATCGCCAGCTCGCGCCCGAGCGCCTCGGCCTCGGCCCGGGCCGCCATGCTCGCCTCGAGGTGCCCGGCCATCTCGTTGAAGCTGTCGATCAGCCCCGCGAGCTGGTCGCGGCCGCGGAGCTTCTCCCGGACGCCGAAGTTCCCCTTTTCGATCTGGGCGAAGCCGTTCGAGAGGCGCCGGGCGGCGCGGGCGATCCGGATGACGAGGAGCGCGGCCACGAGGAGGGCGAGGAAGTAGACGACCCCGGTCGAGATGCCGAGGGCCTTGAGGACCGCGAGCGCGATGGCGCCTGCCCCGGCCCCGGAGCTCGAGAGCTCCGCGCCCCCGAAGAGGCTCCGGAACTCCGCCGTCATCGACGTCCTCACGAGGAGGGCAGCCCCTTCGTCCCTGATCGGCGCCCCGGTCGTCGCGTCGAGGACCGGGAGGTCGAGCGGCAGGAACCAGTGGACCAGGCCCTCGTCCCCCGGGCCGGGCGCCTTCACGGCGCGCGCCTTGCGCTCTTCCCTGTTGAGCGACGAGACCCGCGTCGTCTTCCCGGAAGCGCTGATCGTCACGCCTCCCCTCGTTCCCTCCGCCTGCGAGGTCGCGGCATCGGCCGTCGCCTCGGTCCTGCCGAGCCCGAACCGGACGTTCAACCCCGCTTCCGCCGAGAGCTCGTCCTCGAGGACGGCGTCGGCGCCGCGGTAGAGGAAGAGGGTGCCAGCCTTCGTTCGCCGCGCCGCGACGAGGAACGACTTCCCCCCGTCCTGGACGAAGGCGCGAAGCCCCTCCTCGGGGACGGCGATCTTTCCGAGATGCGTGCCGAGCGGGCCGTCGCCTTCCGCGGCGCCGGTCGTGGGGAGGAGGGCCCAGCCGTCGAACGAGCCGCTCCCGGTGGCGGCCTCGGGACGGCGCGCCCGCTCGCGCCCCGCGAACTCGGACGCCTTGGCCTCCAGGGAGTCGAGGCGCGCGAGGAGGCGGGTCTCGGCCCGCCGGGCCCCGGACTGTCCCGAGAGGATGAAGAGCGCGGCCGACACGAGCCCCGCGACGAGCAGGAGAGGCAGGACGCCGATGAGGAGATAGGAGACGAAGAGCCGGCTGCCGACCCTCCAGAGGAGACCGCGCATGAGGTGGCGGAGGGCGCTGACGGCGAAGACCGGCGCGGCGACGACGATGGTCAGGACCCCGACGACCTTCACGAGCTCGGCGAATCCGTCTTCGCCGCCGAGGTTGGCGAGGAGGATCCCGGCGAGGAGCGCGAGGCCCGAGACCTTGAACGTTCGTGTGACGGTCAACGAACAACTCCCGCGGCCGAGGGCCGCCCGACACGAGATCCCTCAAGATTACCTCGCCTCGCCCGTCGCGTGCCGCGGCCTAAGATGCCGGGGGACGCCGCGGCATGAACCTCATCGAGATCCTCGCACTCGTCGCTCTCGCGCTCGACGTCGTGGCGCTCGTCCACGCGGTGACGCGGCACCTCGGCGTCACCTCGACCCTCGCGTGGATCTTCTTCATCCTCTTCCTCCCGGGCGTCGGCCCGCTCGCCTACTTCCTTCTCGCGAGTCCCCGCATCCGGACGACGCGACGGCGCAGGCGGCTCGCGGGGCAGGCGGTGCGCGACGCCATCCGCAGGAGCCTCGGGAGCGAGCCTCTTCCGGCGGAGGTGGACCACGCGTCGCCGCTGGCGCGTTCGGTTCTCTTCCTCGGGATGCGCCTGACGGGCCTCCCGCCCCGGGCGGGGAACCGCGTCGAGCTCCTCCTCGACAACGAGCTCGCCTTCCGCTCGAAGTCCGAGGCCATCCGGGGGGCCGAGCGTTCGGTGTGGGCCGAGTACTACATCGTCGAGGACGACGCGACGGGAACGGGCTTCCTCGCCGATCTCGCCGAGCGGGCGCGCGCGGGGTGCGACGTGCGGCTCCTCTACGACGCCGTCGGCTCTTCCGACATCCCCGAGGAGAGCCTCGGGAAGCTGCGCGAGGCGGGCGGGAAGACCGAGGCCTTCCTTCCGATCAACCCTCTTCGTCGGCGCTGGTCGATGCACCTGCGGAACCACCGCAAGCTCCTCGTCGTCGACGAGCGGATCGGCTTCACCGGCGGCATGAACGTCGGAGACGACTATTCGGCCGGGAGCTTCATCGTGTCCGGGTCCGGGCGCGGCCGCCGGAACCACCCCTGGCACGATGCGCACCTCCGGGTCGAAGGGCCCGCCGTCTTCGACCTGGCCACCGTCTTCGCCGAGGACTGGACCTTCGCCGCCGGCGAGCGGCTCGTCCCGTCGAGCATCCCGCTTCCAACGGACGGCGGGTCCGTCGTCGCCGTCCTGCCGAGCGGCCCGGACCAGGCCGCCAACGCGAATGCGCACGTGTACTTCTCGGCCCTTTCCGGCGCTCTCGAACGATGCTGGCTGACGACACCCTACTTCGTACCGGACGAGCCGACGGTCCGCGCCCTCTGCAACGCGGCCTACCGTGGAATCGACGTGAGGGTCCTCGTGCCGGCCGAGAGCGACGTTCCCGTGGCCCAGGCCGCCGGCCGCTTCTTCTACGGCCCGCTCCTGCGCTCCGGGGTGCGGATCTACGAGTACCTGCCCCGTGTCCTCCACGCCAAGACCGTCGTCGTCGACGGCTCCTGGGCGCTCGTCGGGTCTGCGAACCTGGACTTCCGGAGCTTCTCCCTGAACTTCGAGCTCGGCGCCCTCGTCTTCGACCGCGCCTTCGCCACGCTCCTCGAGGAGCGCTTCACGAGCGACCTCGCCCAGAGCCGCGAGGTGACACTCGCGTCGGTCGAGCGGCGCGGCTTCGCCGATCGCGCCCGGCTCGGCCTCGCCCGTCTCCTCGCGCCGCTGCTCTGAAGAGGAATCGCCATGAGACGTCGACCCGAAGGCCCCTCCGACCTCCCGTCCCGCCTCGAATCGCTCCGGAAGGCCAGGCCGGCCGCCGCCGAGGCCGAGGCTGCGCTCGAAGCGGCCGCCTCGCATGCGCCGGGCGATGCCGGAACCCTGGCCCGCCTCCACGAGGCGCTCCTCTTCCTCCGCGCCTACCCGCACTCGCCGCGCGTCCTCTCCCTCGCGGACGAGGCGCTCGGAAGCATCGGCGGGCACGTCGCTCGCCTCGCGGACGGGGGCGAAGACCTCTCGCCGCTCGACGACCCTGCCGTCTCCGGCCTCGTCGGCGTCCCCATCGCGATGCCCTTCTCGTGGGCGGCGGCCTCGTGGCTCGCGCGCCGCGACCCGGACCGTCTCCGCGTCGACTGGGACGCCGAGGACCTCCCCGACCGCCTCGCCGCGTTCCTGCCGCGCCTCGTCCCCGGCCTCGAGGAGCAGGCGCGGGTCGACGCGAACGTCCCGTTCCGCGACTACGTCGACGCGGCCCGCGGCACCGAGCCCGACGCCGCCTGGCTCGTCGGGAGCCTCGACGCGCTCTCGTACCCCTTCTCCGTCAAGGCGGAGCTTTGGGAAGCGACCGGTCTCCAGCTCTCCTGGCGACCTCGCCCCACCGACTCGCGCGGCCTCGCGCGATTCCCCTCTCCCGCCCCCTTCTGTTCCGACGCGCCCCTTCTCTCGCGACGCGACGTCTCCGTCGCCGCCGAGCTGGCCGCAGCCCCTCCGCCCCTCGTCCGCCTCTCCCCCCGGCAAGGTGCGGCCGTCCTCGATTCCGCCCGTGCAGCGATGGCCGTCCGCTACCGCGAGCTGCCAGCCTTTTCTTCCGGCGATCCGTCGGCCGTCTTCCGCGCCGACGTCGGCCGGGGCGTCTCGATCTTCGTCACCGGTCTCTGGTGCTCCGAACGTCTTCCGCTGCGCGCCGGCTTCGGGACCCTCTTCGCCCGCAACGGAGTGCCCGTCGGCTACGGCGACCTCCACGCCGCCTTCTCGCGCGCCGACGTCAGCTTCAACGTCTTCTACGCCTTCCGCGACGGCGAGTCGGCCTGGCTCTACGCCCGCCTCCTCGCCGTCTGCCGCGCCGTCACCGGCGCCGCCCAGCTCTCCGTCGACCCCTACCAGGTCGGCCTCGGCAACGAAGAGGCGATCTCTTCCGGCGCGTTCTGGTTCTACAGAAAGCTCGGCTTCCGCTCTTCCGACCCTTCCCTCGAACGCCTCGCGGCCCGCGAAGAAGCCCATCTCGCCGCCTCTCCCGGCCGTCGGACGTCCTCCGCCACGCTCCGCCGTCTCACTACCGCCCCCCTCCTCTACGACGTCCCCGGCGAGACCTGCGCCCTCCCCGATACCTTCCACCTCCGCGACCTCGTCCTGACCGCCGCCCGCCGCATGGCCGCCTCGGGCCTCTCCCCCGACGCCTTCCGCGAGCGCGCCACCCGCCGCGTCGCGAGAGCGCTCGGCCTTCACCCGCTCTCTCCCGGCGAGAGCGAAGCGCTTCGCCGCCTCGCCCCCCTCCTCGCCCTCCTGGACGACCTCACCACCTGGTCCCCAACCGACAAGAAGTCCCTGGCGGCCCTCCTCCACGCGAAATCAGGCCGCGACGAGCGCGCCTACCTCCGCCGCCTCCGCGCCCACAAGCGCCTCGAAGCCGCCCTCCTCCACGCCGCGACCGCACCTTCACCCGCGATCGCCTGACGGACTGCCCCATCTCCCGTTCCGAGCCCCAGGCGAGCGCAATGCCGTGCGGACATCCGAGGTAGCGCATACGGGATTTGAACCCGTGTTACCGCCGTGCGGGGGGGTGCGGGGGGTCTCCCCCCGCCGTCAAAGACAGCCCGGCCCGCCGCCCTCTCACGGCGGTAACGGCAACGATCTCTGAAGCCGGTGGAACCTCGGATCAGGGTTGGTAGCGCATACGGGATTTGAACCCGTGTTACCGCCGTGAGAGGGCGGCGTCCTGGACCCCTAGACGAATGCGCCGTTCCGGTCCCGATCGGCGGAAGGCTCTCCGCGCGAGGGCGGAGTTTGTACCACGGGTCCGCCGGGCTCCGCAAGCGCACCCCCGGCAGCGCACCCCCGGCCTCCGGCTCACCGGGGGGCCGCCGGCCCCGGGGAGCCCCCGGGGCCGGCGCAGAGCCAGGTCAGTCGGCGGCCCGCGCCCAGCGGAGGATCTCGGGCAGCGTCGGCTTCTTGCCGTACATCAGGATCCCGACGCGGTAGACCCGCCCGGCGAACCAGGCGACGCCCCAGATCGACAGGAGGAGGATTCCGATCGACAGGGCGATCTCCCAGGCCGGCGGCGGCTGCACCGAGATCCGCATGAACATCAGGAGCGGGGCCGTGAAGGGGAAGAGCGAGAGGACCCGCGCCAGCGTCCCGTCGGGCGAGTTGAAGGCGAAGAACCACATCGTCGACGCCAGGATGAGCATCATCCCGGGGATCATCACGAGCTGCTGCGCCTCCTGCTCCGTGTTGAACGGCGCGGCGAGGGCGGCGTAGAGCCCGGCGTAGAGGAAGTACCCGAGGAGGAAGAAGACGACGAACGCGAGGATCGTCGCCCCGGGGATGCTCGGGATCGTCCCGCCCGCGACGCCCATGAGGCCGACGATGCCGGGAAGGGTCAGGGTGAAGGCGAAGAGCCCCCACACCGCGTACTGCGTCAGGCCGACGAAGCCGATGCCGATGATCTTCCCGAGCATCAGGGTCGTCGGCTTCACCGACGAGATGATGACCTCGACGATCCGGTTGTTCTTCTCCTCGAGGACGCCGCGCATGATGAAGGCGCCGTAGATGAAGATGGAGATGTAGATCAGGAAGAAGAGGACGCCGGAGACCGCGAGGTTCACGCCGACGTTCTTGGCGTCTTCCGAGGTCTCCTTCTCCGTCGCCTCGTGCGGGTCGAGCTTCACCGTGAGGCGGGCCCTCTCGTAGACGGCCGGGTCCACCCCCTGGTCCTTCATGCGCTCCTTGGTCCCGGCGCGCGCGAGAGCGCGCTCGACCGACTCGCGGAGGATCATGTCGGCCTTCACCGACCGCGCCCGCCACTCCACCTTCCCCGTCTCGAGGCCGTCGGCGGGAATCACGATGTAGGCCTTGATCTCCTTCTTCTGGACCCGTTCGTTCAGCGCCGTACGGACGGCGGGGAGCGTCTCGGCCGTTCCCGCCACGTCGAAGAACGTGATCCTCGCCGGCATCCTGCGGGACTTCTCCTCGACCTTGCCGTCCTTCTCGTCGACGTCCGAGACCGCCTTCTGCTCGAGGACCAGCGGCTCGTAGAGGCGGCCCGTCAGGTCGACGACGCCGATCTTCCCTTCCGGGATGAGGGTCGAGGCGAGGATCACCTGGAGGTAGACGAAGACGAGGCCGAGCAGCGGGATGAGGATCGTCCCGATCCAGAACCCCTTCGTCTTGATCTGCTGGAGGTACTCGCGGCGGATGACGTGAAGGAGCTTCCTGTTCATCGCCGTCTCCCTACCGCAGCTCTTCCGTCGTTGGGGCCGCCAGGCCCGACTCCTCGACGGCCTTGATGAAGATCTTCTCCAGCTCCGGCTCCGGCTCCACGGGCGGCGGGAGCGGCACCCGGTCGCGGTAGGCGTGCTTGATCTCCTTCACCGTCCCGTCGAGGAGCTTCCTCCCGCGGTAGATGAGGGCGATGCGGTCGCAGAGCTTCTCGGCCTGCTCCATGACGTGGGTGGAGAAGACGATCGTCTTGCCCTGCTTCTTGAAGTCGGCGAGGAAGTCCTTCACGAGGACGACGTTGATCGGGTCGAGGCCGGAGAACGGCTCGTCCAGGATGAGGACCTCCGGGTCGTGGATGATCGTCCCGAGGAACTGCACCTTCTGCTGCATCCCCTTCGAGAGCTCCTCGGTCTTCTTGCCGAGCCAGGGGCGCAGGTCCATCACGTCGATCCACTTCTCGAGGCGCGCGAGGGCGGTTTTCTTCTCGACGCTCTTGATCGCGGCGAAGAAGAGGAGCTGGTCGATGACGGTCATCTTCCGGTAGAGCCCGCGTTCCTCGGGGAGGTAGCCGATCCGCTCCTGCATCTCGTCGGCGAGGGGCTCGCCGAGGACCCGGATCGTCCCCTCGTCGGCCTTCGTGATGTTCATCGTCATCCGGATCGTGGTCGTCTTCCCGGCCCCGTTCGGCCCGAGGAGACCGAACGTGAGCCCGACCGGGATCTCGAGGTCGAGCCGGTCGACGGCGGTGTACTTCCCGAAGCGCTTGGTCACACCCGAGATCGAGATCGCAGAGGCCATCCTGGGTTCCCCTCCCCGCCCTTTGTTACGTTGCGGCAGCCGGGGAGTTTACGTGCGGTCCCCGGGGGCTTGCATTTCTCCACGCGCCGGGTTACCTTTCTTGGCCCGCGTGCGCCCATAGCTCAACTGGATTAGAGCGTTTGACTACGGATCAAGAGGTTGGGGGTTCAAGTCCTCCTGGGCGCACCACCTCTTCCCCCTCCTCCGGCGAAGCCCGGCCGTAGACTCGGCCCGCCGGCCCGCCCTGGAGGCTCCATGAACATCGACGCGGCGCTCAGGAAGCTCGGCGACCTCGAAAGGTCGCTGGCGGACCTCTATCTCTGGTATTCGGAGGTCTTTTCCTCCGATCCCGAGGCCGCCTTCGCCTTCTTCAAGATGGCCTCGGAAGAGAAGGGGCACGCCAGCCTCGTGGAGTACCAGCGGCGGATGGTCCAGAAGACCTCGGCCCACTCGTTCGACCTGGACATCGACCTGGGGAGCATCGAGGCGGCGCTGGAAAAGGTGAAGGTGCTGCGCGCGAGCCCCGGAATCCCGACGGTGGACGACGCGCTCCGGGAGACGCTCCTGATGGAGCGGTCCGCGGCCGAAAGCCACTACCGCAACGCGCTGAAGTCGGCCAACCCGGAGATCGGCCGCCTCCTCGACGCCCTCGGCGGGGAAGACAGGCTGCACGTGACGCGCGTCAGCGAGCTGGCGCGGCGGCGGGGCATCACGCTCCCGGAGCCGGCTGCGGCCTGAGGAAGGGGAGTCCCGGCCGCGCCAGGCCGGGACCCGGCGCCGAGGTCCGTCACGAGGGCCTGGGATTTCAGCAGGGCGAGGACCGCTTGCTAGACTGCCGGGTCGTCTTCCGACACGGCGGCGCCCGCAGGGCGGCAGGGGGTGTGGATGAGCGGACACCTCTCCCGGGCACGGCAGTTCCTGCTGTCGGGAGTCTCGTACGCGATTCCGTTCGTGGCGGCCGGGGGGATCCTGATCGCCGCGGCGATCGCCTTCGTCCCGATGACGCCGACCGGGCCGGACTTCTCGAACGCTCCGCTCCTGAAGACGCTCCTCGACATCGGCTCCGCAGCGTTCGGGCTGCTCGTGCCGGTCCTGGCGGGGTACATCGCGTTCGGCATGGCCGACCGGCCCGGCCTCGCCCCGGGCTTCGTCGGAGGGGCGATCGCGGCACAGGTCGGCGCGGGGTTCCTCGGCGGCATCGTCGCAGGGCTCCTCGCGGGGTTCGTCGTCCTGGGGGTGAAGAAACTGCGCGTGCCGGCGTTCGTACGGCCCGTGATGCCGATCCTCGTCATCCCGGTCGCCGGTTCGGTCGTCGTCGGCTTCCTCATGTACCGCGTCGTCGGCGTGCCGATCCAGCAGCTCATGGCGTCGCTCACGGCGTGGCTCCGGGCGATGAGCACCGGCTCGGGCGTCGTCCTCGCGCTCGTCCTCGGGGCGATGATCGCGTTCGACATGGGCGGCCCCGTCAACAAGGTCGCGTTCTTCTTCGGCGCGGCGATGATCAAGGAAGGGAACGTCGCCGTGATGGGCGCCTGCGCCGCGGCGATCTGCGTCCCGCCGCTCGGCCTCGGGCTCGCGACGCTCCTCGGGCGGAAGCTCTGGACCGACGAGGAGCGCGACGCCGGGTGGGCGGGCCTCGCCATGGGGATGATCGGGATCACCGAGGGAGCGATCCCCTTCGCGGCATCCGACCCGGTGAGGGTCATCCCGACGATCATGGCCGGGTCGGCGGTGGCGGCCGTCGTCGCGACGCTCGGCGGCGTGGGCGATCACGCGCCCCACGGCGGACCGATCGTCCTGCCGGTCGTCGACAACCGGCTCGCGTACGTCGTGGCCATCGTGGCCGGCTCGCTGACGGTCGCCCTCGTCATCAACGCGCTGAAGAAGCTCGCGGCGGCCCGGAAGGGCCGGGAGGCGGAATGAAGATCGTCGCGGTGACGGCCTGCCCCACCGGGATCGCCCACACCTACATGGCCGCCGAGCGGCTCGAGAAAGCCGCGAAGAAGCTCGGGCACGCGATCAAGGTCGAGACGCAGGGGGCCATGGGAATCGAGAATGCGCTGACGGGAGCGGACGTGAAGGGAGCCGACGTCGTGATCCTCGCCGCGGGGATCGCGATTCGCGACGCCGGCCGCTTCGAAGGGAAGCGCGTCGTGGAAGTCGCGGTCCAGGAGGCGATCCGGAACCCGGAGGGGATACTGGCCTCTCTCGGAAGCTGAGGACGCGCGGACGTGGCCGTCGAGATCGCCTTCTCGTTCCCGCTCGCGGGCGGCCTCCACGCGCGGCCCGCGAGCCGGCTGCAGGAAGAGGTGGTCCGATTCCGGGCCGCGGTGACCTTCCTGAACCGCGCGAGCGGCGCCTCGGCGAGCGCGCGCAGCGTCCTCGCGCTCGTGGCGACGCGGACGGGGCACGCAGAGCCGTGCGTGCTCCACGTCCAGGGCGACGACGAGGCCGCCGCGGCGGAGGCCCTCCGGCGCTTCGTGAAGAAGGTGCTCCCGGGGCTCGACGAGGCGCCGGCGGCGAGGGTGCCGACCGGCGGCCCGCTCCCCCGGGCGCTCGCGGTGTCGGGGGCTCGCGTCCACCGTGGCACGCCGGCAAGCGGAGGCGTCTTCCGGGGCCACGCCGTCGTCGTCGCGGCCCGGGCGAGAGGTGCCGCTGACGAGCGGACGGGAACGGCAGAGGACGAGCTCGGGCGGCTCGAGACGGCGTTCGACCGGGCGGCGTCCGGGCTCCGCGCGCGGCGCGACGCCGCCGAGTACGACACGGAGAGGGAGGTCCTCGGGGCCCATCTCTCGATCGCGGAGGACCCGGGCCTCCGGACCAGGGCCGCGGCCGCGGTCTCGGCCGGGGCGGGGGCCGCCGCGGCCGTCTTCTCCGCGGCGGAGCACTTCGCCGAAGTCTTCCGGGCGAGCGGGAGCGCGCTCCTCGCCGAGCGGGCGCTCGACATCCACGACGTCGCCGAGGCGGTGGTCCACGCCCTCGCGGGCGACGCGCCACCCGAGCCGCCGGTCGTCCTCGGCGACGACGCGATCGTCGTCGCCGCACGGCTCGGGCCGGCCCAGCTCCTCGCCCTTCCGCGTGCCCGCGTGCGCGGCCTCGTCCTCGCGGAGGGCGGGACGCTCTCGCACACGGTCGTCCTGGCGCGGGCGTTCGGGGTGCCGTGCGTGACCGGGGTGGACGGAGTCGACCGGGTCCTCGCGACGGGGGACGAGCTCGTCGTCGACGGCGAGCGGGGGCTCGTCGTCGCCGCGCCGAAGGAGGCCGTCGCCCGCTTCTACGAGGGGCAGACGGAAGCCCTCGCGGCGGCCGCGCGGCGGCTCGAGAGGTTCCGGACGGCCCGGGGCGTCGCGGCCGACGGCCGGCGGATCGAGGTCGGGGCGAACGTCGGCACCGTGGAGGAGGCGCAGTCGGCCTTCGAGAACGGCGCCGAGGGAATCGGCCTCTTCCGCACCGAGCTGATGTTCCTCGACCGGGACGAGCCGCCCACCGAGGAGGAGCAGTACGCCATCCTCGCCGGGACCGCGCGTCTCGCCGCCGGGCGGCCGGTCATCGTCCGGACGCTCGACGTCGGGGCCGACAAGCCGCTCTCCTGGCTGCGCCTTCCGCCCGAGCGCAACCCGGCGCTCGGCTACCGCGCGATCCGGATGTACGCCGAGCACGCCGAGCTCGTGGAGCGCCAGCTCAGGGCGATCCTGCGCGCGGCGGCCATCGGGCCGGTGAAGGTGATGTTCCCGATGGTCGGCACGCCCGAGGAGGCGCGGGAGCTGCGCGCCCTCGTCGAGAAGGTGAAGGGGCGCCTCGCCGCGGAGAGGGTCGCGCACGACGCCGCGATCCAGGTCGGGGTGATGCTGGAGATCCCCTCGGCCGTTCTCTCCCTGCGGGCGATCGCGCGCGAGGTCGACTTCTTCAGCGTCGGCTCGAACGACCTCGCGCAGTACCTCTTCGCGGTCGACCGTGAGGACACGCGGCTCGCCCACCTCGGGAGCCCGTTCCACCCCGCGTTCCTCCGGATCCTGTCCGAGGCCGTCGAAGGGGCCCACGCCGCGAGCCGCTGGATCGGCCTCTGTGGCGAGCTCGGGGCGCGCCCGCTCGCGGCGCCGCTCCTCCTCGGGCTCGGCTTCGACGAGGTGAGCGTCTCGCCGCCGCGCGTCCTCATGGCGAAGGCCGCGTTCCGGCGGACGACGACCCGCGGCGGACGGGCGCTCCTCGCCGAGGCGCTCACGAAGGCGACCGCGGGCGAGGTGGAGGCGCTCCTCGTCGAGCGCGTCCCCGCCGCACGCGCCCTCGTCGATGCCATGACGGTGCGGGTCGTGTCGCGGAGCCGGAGCCGCGACGAGGCGATCCGCGAGCTGGCGGACGTCCTCCAGCTCACGGCGCGCGTCGACGACGCGGACCGTGTCGAGGACGCGATCTGGGCCCGCGAGGAGACGGCCTCGACGGCGGTCGGCTTCGGCATCGCGATTCCGCACTGCGTCTCTCCGCACGTGAGGGCCGACTCGATCGCCGCCGTCCGCCTCTCGCCCCCGGTGAAGTGGGGTTCCGCCGAGGACCGGGTCGAGCTGGCGATCCTGATCGCGGTGCGGCCGGGGGCGGCGGGAGCCCGGCACCTGAGAACGATCGCGGCCCTTTCCCGCCGCCTCTGCGACGACACGTTCCGGGAAAAGCTCCTCGCCGCGCCGGACGACGCGGCGGCCGCCGACCTCCTCTCGGGAGCGACGGGAACCGGAAAAGGAGACTAGGCCATGCGGCTTCACGCGGCCCTTCTCGCGACCTTCCTCGTCACGGCGGGCGGAGCCTGGAGAGCCTCGGGAGCCGCGGGAGCCGCGGGAGCCGAGGTCCCGCCGGCTCCGGAGCTGCACGTCGTCGCGACCGCGCACCTCGACACGCAGTGGCGCTGGACGGTGAGGGACACGATCGACGACTTCCTCCCCGAGACGATGCGCGGGAACTTCGCCCTCTTCGAGAAGTACCCCGACTACGTCTTCACCTTCGAGGGGGCGTTCCACTACGCGCTCATGAAGGAGTACTACCCGGCGGAGTGGGAGCGGCTGAAGGCGTACGTGAAGGCGGGGCGGTGGAAGGTGGCCGGGAGCTGGGTCGACGCGGCCGACACGCACGTTCCGTCGCCGGAGTCGCTCGTGCGGCAGACCCTCTACGGCAACGGGTTCTTCCGGCGGGAGCTGGGCGTCACCTCGCGCGACGTCTTCCTCCCCGACTGCTTCGGCTTCTCCTTCGCGCTCCCGTCCGTCGCGGCCCACTGCGGCCTCACGGCCTTCTCGACGCAGAAGCTGACGTGGGGCGCGGCGATGAAGATCCCGTTCGACGTCGGGCTCTGGGAAGGGGTCGACGGCTCCTCGCTCCTCGCCTCGATCAACCCGGGCGACTACGCGGCGGAGCTGAAGGGGAACCTGACGCTCGACCCGGACTTCTACGCGGCGATCGACCGGCAGGCGGCGCTCTCGGGGCAGCCGGTGGCGATGAAGTACTTCGGGACGGGAGACGTCGGCGTGCCGCCGCTCGAGCCCTCCGTCGACTGGCTCCAGAAGAGCGTCCACGGCCCGGGGCCCCTGAAGGTGCGCAGCGTCGCCCCCGACCAGCTCGCGAAGGACCTCGCCGCGCGGCTCTCTCCCGCCGAACGCGCGCGCCTCCCGCACTACCGCGGCGAGCTCCTCCTCACGTCGCACGGGGCCGGCTGCTACACGTCGCAGGCGGCGATGAAGTCGTTCAACCGGACGAACCAGAGCCTCGCCTTCGCGGCCGAGGCGGCGGCCGTCGCCGCGGACGGGCTCGGCGGCGCGGCGTACCCGCGGGAGGCGCTGGGCGAGGCGTGGGTGCGCTTCCTCTGGCACCAGTTCCACGACGACCTGACGGGGACGAGCATCCCCGAGGCCTACACGTTCTCCTGGAACGACGAGACGATCTCCGCCGGCGCGTTCGCCGACGTCCTCGGCTCCTCCGTGGGCGCCGTGTCGCGCGCGCTCGACACGCGGGGCGCAGGGGTTCCCCTCGTCGTCTTCAACCCGCTCGCGCTCGAGCGGGAGGACGCCGTGGAGGCTCTCGTCCGCTTCCCCGGCGAGGCGCCGCGGGCCGTCCGCGTGACGGGCCCGGACGGCCGCGACGTGCCGGCTCAGGTCGTCTCGAGGGACGGCCCGTCCGCCACCGTCGTCTTCGTCGCGCGCGTGGCCCCAACATCATTCTCTGCATTCACGGTCGCCCCGTCGTCGGCGCGCCCGACCACGGGCGAAACGAAGGTGACGGCGTCCTCGCTCGAGAACACGCGCCTCAGCGTGCGGCTCGACGCGGTTGGGAACGTCGCCTCGGTCTTCGACAAGCTCCTCGGCAGGGAGCTCCTCTCGGGCCCGCTCGCCCTCCAGCTCTTCGAGGACGAGCCCCGCAAGTGGTCGGCGTGGGAGGTGGAGTACGCGGCGCTCTCGGCCCCGCCGCGCGAGGTCGTCGCCGGGCCGGCGAAGGTCCGGGTCGTCGAAGAGGGGCCGGCGCGGGTCGCGCTCGAGGTCGTCCGGACGGCCGCGGGCTCGACGTTCACGCAGACCCTCCGCCTCGCCGCAGGGGCGGCGGGTGACCGCCTCGAGATCGTGACCGACGTCGACTGGAGGACGAAGGCGACGCTCCTGAAGGCCGCCTTCCCGCTCGCCGCGGCGAGCCGGACGGCGACGTACGACCTCGGGCTCGGCGTCGTCGAACGCGGGACGAACCGCCCGAACGCCTACGAGGTCCCGGCCCAGCAGTGGGCCGGCGTCGCGGACGCGTCGGGCGTCTTCGGCGTCGCGGTCCTCAACGACAGCCGGCACGGCTGGGACCGGCCCGACGAGAAGACGCTCCGCCTCTCGCTCGTCCACACGCCGCGCGTCGTCAAGAGCTGGGACTGGCTCGCCGACCAGGCCTCGAACGACCTCGGCCGCCACCGGGTCGTCACCGCGGTCACGGGACACGCGGGGGATTTCCGCGCGGGGCGGGTCGCGCACTCGGCCGAGAGGCTGAACCAGCCGCTCCTCGCGTGGCAGGCCCAGGCGCACGAAGGGGCGCTCGGAAAGGAGTACGCGTTCCTGCGCCTCGAGGGGATGCACGGCAAGCCGCCGGTCTCGGTCCGCGCGCTGAAGGTGGCCGAGGAGTCGGACGAAGTGGTCGTGAGGCTCCAGGAGCTCTCGGGGCTGCCTCTCGACGGGGTGCGCCTCCGGTTCGCGCGGCCCGTCGTCGCCGTGAGAGAGGTGAACGGCGCCGAGGAGCCGGCCGACGTCGCGGGGACGGGCGGCTTCCTGCCGGGCGCACCGGCCGCGCCGCCGGCGCTGAAGGGCGGAGCGGTCGAGCTCGCCTTCGCGCCGTTCCGCCCGCGGACGCTCGCCGTGAGGCTCGCCCCCGAGGCCGCGCGCCTCGAGCCTCCCGTCGCCGTCCCGCTCGTCCTCCCGTGGGACCTCGACGGCATCAGCCGGGACGAGGCGCGCAAGGACGGCGACTTCGACGGACAGGGACGGAGCCTCGCGGGCGAGCTCCTCCCGGCCACCGTCGTCTCCGGCGGGATCCCGTTCCGGACGGGACCACAGGGGCCGGGTGAGAAGAACGTCCTCGTCGCGCGCGGGCAGAAGCTGGCGCTCCCGGCCGGCGACTTCGACAGGGTCTACCTCGTCGCGGCCGCGATCGGAGGCGACCGGAGAGCTCCGTTCGGCGTCGACGGGAAGGCGGCGGCGCTGACGGTCCCCGACTGGGCCGAGCCCGTCGGGCAGTGGAACAACCGGATGGTCGGCGGCGCGCGGGTCGACGAGGCCGATGGGATCGCGCCCGCCTACGCGAAGGAGACACCTCTCGCGTGGGTCGCGACGCACCGCCACGGCGCGCGCGGCGAGAACGAGGCGTACGCCCTCGCGCACCTCTTCCGCCTTCGGCTCGACGTCCCGAAGGGGGCCCGCGAGCTGACGCTGCCCTCGGACGAGAGGCTCCGGATCCTCGCCGTCACGGCGGCGCGGAACCCGAACGACGCCGTCCTCTCCGCGCAGCGCTTCCTCGATCCTGGCGCGGCAACCGTCGTCCACTTCGAAACGCCTGGCGCGACGTTCGTCGAGAGGACGTCCGTCGTCCTCACCTCGCCGACGCCGGGCGCGACGATCCGCTTCACGCTCGACGGGAGCGTGCCGTCGCCGGACGCGCCGGTCTACACGGGGCCGATCCCGCTCGAGAGGACGGCGACCGTGAGGGCCCGCGCCTTCGCGCCCGGGCGCGACGACCGGTTCGTCGCGTCCTCGACCTTCACCAGGGTCGTGCCGAGGGACGCGGCGAAGGTGGACGCCTCCTCGCTCGCGCCGGGCCTCTCGTGCCGGCTCTACGAGGGCGAGTGGAGGAAGCTGCCGGACTTCGCCGCCCTGACGCCGGCGCGGGCACTCGTGATCCCGACGGTGGCGCTCACCCCCGAGATGCCGAAGGAACGGTTCGGCCTCGTCTGCGCGGGCTACCTCGCGGTGCCCGCCGACGGCCTCACCACCTTCTCGCTCCGGGCCGAGGACGGGGCCCAGCTCCTCGTCGACGGCGAGAGCGTGATCGGGAACGAGCCGACCGACTACCTGAGCCGGCGCGGCGCAGCGGCCCTGCAGGCGGGCCTCCACGCGGTCGAGGTCCGTTACTTCCAGCGCAACTTCGTGGCAGGCCTCGGCTTGCGGATGGACGCGCCGGGCGAGTCGCTGACGCCGGTCCCGCCGAGCCGCCTCTTCCACGCCCGGTAGCGACCGTGGCGTGAGGTCGACTTACGTGGCAGGCCCGTCCTCGCCCTCGAGGCGAATCGGACTCTGCATGCCGGGGAAGCGCCCCTTCCGTCCGGCGTAGAACGCCCGGACGAAGTCCATGTCGGCGCCGAGGTCGCCGGTCGGGACCAGGAGCGGGCCGAGGCCGGCCCTGCGGGTGCCCCAGTCGAGGAAGGAGAGGCAGACCGGGACGTTTGCGGTGCGGGCGACCCAGTAGAAGCCGCTCTTCCAGTGCGTCTGGCTCGACCGCGATCCCTCGGGCGGTATCGCCAGGATCAGGCGGTCGCGCGCAGCGAAGAGCGCCGCGAGCTGCTCGACGCGGTTTCCACGGGACCGCCGGTCGACCGGGATTCCGCCGAGCAGCCGCAGCAGGCCGCCGAACGGCGGGAGGAAGAGCGTGTGCTTGCCGACCCACGACGGCCACATCCCGAAGGAGAGGCCGCAGAGGAGCATCAGGACGAGGTCCCAGTTGCTCGTGTGGGGCGCCGCGATCAGGACGAACTTCGGCTCCGCGGGGAGCGATCCTTCGAGCCGCCAGCCGAACGCGCGGAGGAGAAGCCGCGCCGGCGGGCCGAAGAGACGGGCCCAGAGCGGCCGGTGCGGGGCGGCCGGGGTGGCGGCGTCGGAGGCGGAGTCCCGGGTCGGGGTATCGTTCGGCATCGGCGGGGACGCGGAGAATACCCGAGGGGGTGATTCGGGCCCCCGCGTCCCGTAACCTACGCCCCGTGACCGTGCGTGGCCTGCTCGTGGCGATCCTCGATCAGGACGCGGGCTTCATGCGCGAGGCTCTCCGCGCGGCGCGGCGGGCCCCGGCGCACCGCGACGTGCCGATCGGGGCCGTCGTCGTGAAGGACGGCCGCGTCGTGGCCCGCGCCCGCAATCGCCGCGAGGTCGACCACGATCCGACGGCGCACGCCGAGGTCCTCGTCCTGCGTCGCGCGGCCCGGCGGCTCGGGACGTGGCGGCTCGACGGCTGCACGCTCTACGTCACTCTCGAGCCGTGTGCGATGTGCGCCGGGGCGATCGTCCTCTCGCGCCTTCCCCGTCTCGTCTACGGGGCGTCCGACCCGAAGGCGGGTTTCGCCGGTTCGCTCGGGGACCTCTGCCGCGACGAGCGCCTCAACCACAGGGTCGAGGTCGAGGCGGGCCTCCTGGAAAAGGAGTGCGGGACAATCCTCAGGGAGTTCTTCCGTGAGCGCAGAAGACAGTCGACCCGCTGACCGGGGGGCGTTCTCGCCCCCGGAGGCCCCCACCTTTCGATGCCCCTCCTGCGGCGCTCCCGCGGCGCGGGACGCGCGCGGCTGCGTCCACTGCGGGTCGCTTCTCGCGACGAAGCGCTGCGTCACGTGCTTCGCCCTCTCCCCGCGGGAGGCCGAACGCTGCGTGAAGTGCGGCGCGCTCCTCCCGGCCGCGGCCTTCGTGGCGGAGGGGTCGGGCCGCTGCCCCGACTGCCGTCTCGACCTCGTCGCCCACGCCTTCGGTGCCGTCGGCTACTCGGAGTGCCCCCGCTGTGCCGGCCTGTTCCTGAAGCGGGAGGCGTTCGAGGCGGTGACGAAGGACGCCGACACGCGGGCGAAAGTGCGCCTCGCCGAACCTCCGGCGGAGGCCGTTCCGACGGCGCCGGCGGCGCCCGGGAAGAAGGCGAGCGGCGCGCTCCCGGCCGTGAAGTACCGCGCCTGCCCCTCCTGCGCCAAGCTCATGAACCGGTCGAACTACGGCGGCGGGTCCGGAATCGTCCTCGACGCCTGCCGCGACCACGGGCTCTGGTTCGACCGGGGCGAGCTCGCCGCGATCGTCGCCTTCCTCGAGAAAGGGGGCTGGGACCGGATCCGCGCCAGGGAGAGGGAGAAGCTCTCCGAAGAGGTCCGCAACCTTCAGACCAGGCGCGACTTTTCGCGATCGGTCGGGATGCCGACCTCCGACTGGGACAGGAACCAGCAGGGGCTGGACGCCCTCGGAGGGATCGCCGGGCTCCTCACGGCGCTCGCCGGGTGGTTCCTGAAGCGCTGAAAACGAAAGGGCCGCCCTGGTGGGCGGCTCCGAAGTCCCCGGGACAGATCAAATGGCGGTGAGGGTGGGATTTGAACCCACGGTAGCCTTTCGACTACACCAGTTTTCGAGACTGGCCTGATAAACCACTCCAGCACCTCACCGCGATCGGCCTCGGAGCGGGCGGGAGAGGATATCGCAAGGTCCCCCCAGGGGGAAGCCCGTCAGTCGAGAAACGTGACCAGGAGCTTCATCTTTGCCGCGCGGCCCCAGTCGAGGGTCTTGACCTTCATGGGGATGTTGAAGGTGTCCTCTTTCTCCTGCTTGCCGAGCTTCGTCGACCGGCCCACGTCCGCCAGGACCCCGCCGGCGTCGTCGAGGAGCAGGGCGCGGACCTTCACCTTCTGCCTGGTCCACCCGTCGTTGCGGTAATAGAAACGGAGGAGGACCCAGGTCTTGTCGTCCGGGTCCTTCGTCCGGGCGTCCTCGACGTCCTCGGGCTTCGGGTCGTTCTGGGACTCCAAAGCGAAGACCGCCGACTTCTCGAATGAGATCGTCAGCGGGACGCGGGTCGCTCGGGGGACGTCGACCGTCTCCTCGACGAGCTTTCCCGCGGCCGCGGCGGGCATAGCGGTCAGGAGCGCGAGGGCTGCCGCGAGGGCGGTCGGGGCGAGGCGGAAGAAACTACGGGCCATCACGTTACCTGATACGGCGCCGGAGGCGTTCGCGTTTGCCCCCGACGGCCTCTTCTGCGAGATCCTGCTGCGAGATCCTGCTTGACGGAACGGCGCAGGCGGGGCAGAGTCTCCGTCCCCGCGGACGTGGACAGGTGTCCGAGCGGTTTAAGGAGCACGGTTGGAAGCCGTGTGTAGTCGAAAGGCTACCGTGGGTTCGAATCCCACCCTGTCCGCCACGTTCGTTCTGCCCGGAGCGACCCGTTTTTCGCCCGCGGCCGGGGTCCGCTGTTCTAAGATCCCCCGCCCGGGCCCCTGGGTGAGTTCGGGTCCCGCGCGACGATCCCCCTCGAAACGTGTCAGGTCCGGAAGGAAGCAGCACTAAGAGGAACGGATCGAGCGCCGCGGATCACCCGGACTCATCGAGGGGCTCGGCTTCTTTCATGACGACGAACACCTTCGTTCCCCTCGCGAGAAAGTGGCGACCCCGGACGTTCACGGACGTCGTGGGACAGCCCGAGATCGTCCGTGCCCTGACGAACGCCCTGACCCAGGACCGGATGGCCCACGCCTACCTCTTTTCGGGGCCGCGCGGCGTCGGGAAGACGACCTCGGCGCGCCTCCTGGCCGCCGGCATCAACTGCCGGTCTGCCGCCGGTCCGACCCCGAGCCCGTGCGGGACGTGCGAGTCGTGCCAGGAGGTCCTCGAGGGGCGGTCCATCGACGCCCTCGAGATCGACGGCGCCACGCACGGCAAGGTCGACCAGGCGCGGGACCTGATCGAGATCGTCGGCTACGCGCCGGTGAGGGATCGGCGCAAGGTCTTCATCATCGACGAGGTCCACGCCATCTCGGCCGCGGCGTTCCAGGCTCTCCTGAAGACGCTCGAGGAGCCGCCGTCACACGCCGTCTTCATCCTCGCGACGACGGAACGGCACAAGATCCCCGCGACGATCCTCTCCCGGTGCCAGCGCTTCGACTTCCGCCGGCTGACAGACGCCGAGGTCGCCGATCGGCTCGCCGAGATCGCCCACCGCGAGGGGTACGCCGTCGACGCGGCGGAGAAGCCGGCGCCCTGGGTCGAGCCCGCAGCGCTCGCGGCCCTCGCCGCCGCGGCGACGGGGAGCCTGCGCGACGGGCTCTCGCTCCTCGACCAGGCGGTCGCCCAGACGAGCGGCCGCGTCACCGCGGCGGACGTCGCCCTCCTCCTCGGCTCCCCCGACCGGACCGCCCTGGTTTCCCTCCTGGCGGCCGTCCTCGCCGGCGACCGGGCGGCGGTCCTCAGGGGCGCCGCCGAGCTGGAGGCCGCTGGCTCGGATCCGCGCGCGACGACCCACGACCTGACGGCCCTCGTCCGCGGGGCCGTCCGGTTCGCCGCGGACCCGTCGGCGCCCGGCGTGGCGGGGATCTCCGAGGACGGCTCCGCCACCCTCAGGGACATGGCGCGGACGACGCCCTACTCCACGCTCCTGCGGATACTGACGCTCCTCTCGGAGGCCGAGGGAATGCTCCGCCGCAGCGACGTCCCCGCGCTCGCCCTCGAGGTCCTCCTCCTCCGGCTCGCCGAGCTGCCCGGCCTCATCCCGATCGAGGAGATCCTCGCCTCGGGAGCGTCTCTTCCCCTTCCAGCCGCGCGGGCCGCCGCTCCGGGGCCCCTCGCTTCGTCCGTGCCCGCGCCGCGGCCCGCGTCCCCGCCGGTCGAGCCGCTCCGCCGGACCCTCGCACCCGAGCCCCGCCCCGCCCCGGCCTCCAGCGAAACCCCGCGCTTCGTCGGCCTGACCCCGCTCGAAGTGGCAGAGCCGGAGCCCGAGACCGTGGCCGACAGCGTGAACGCCTTCCGCGAAGCGGTGGACAAGCGGCACTCGAACCTCGGCGCGGCGCTCGAGGACGTCTCCGTTTCCATCGACGGCAAGACGGTCCGCCTCGTCCTCGACCCCCCCAGCCCGCCCCTGGCCCGCAGGCTCGGAGAGCCGGCGATGAAGAAGGCCCTCGACGAGGCGGCCATCGCCATCCTGGGGCCGAAGGCCCGCGTGGTGATCGAGAGCGCCGAGCCTGCCGGGGGCGACCTGACGGCCGCCGCCGCCTCCGCCGACCCCGGGACGATCGAGCGCGAGAACCTGAAGAACCGGGCTGCGGCCGACGACAGGGTCCGGAAGATCCTCGACCTGTTCGACGGCGAGATTGCCGACGTGAAGCCCGACGAGCGCAAGCCGTGACGGCCCTCCCGGCGCTCGCGCGCCTCGTCGCGGCGCTGGAGCGCCTTCCCGGAATCGGCCCCAAGAGCGCACGCCGGATCGCCCACTTCCTCCTGGTGGCGCCCCAGGCCGAGGCCGCGGGGCTCTCCGGGGCCGTGCTCGAGGCGCGTGAGAAGACCCGTTCGTGCTCCGTCTGCCACGCGCTGACCGAGGAGGACCCGTGCGGCCTCTGCACCGACCCCTCGCGCGACGCAGCGCTCCTGGCGGTCGTGGAGGAGCCGTTCGACGTGGAGGTCCTCGAGCGGACGCGGGAGTTCCGGGGGCGCTATCACGTCCTCGGGGGCGCCCTCGCCCCGCTCCGGGGAATCGGCCCCGACGACCTTCACGTGACCGGCCTCCTCGAGAGGGCGGCCGCGGGCGTGACGGAGGTCGTCCTGGCGACGAACCCGAACGTCGAAGGGGAGGCGACCGCCCTCTACCTGGCCCGGCGGCTCAAGCCGCTCGGGATCCGCGTCACGCGCCTCGCGTTCGGCCTTCCCGTCGGCGCGGCGATCGAGTTCGCCGACGAGGTGACCCTCGGGCGATCCCTGTCGGGCCGGCGGGAGGTCTAGCGGCAAGTGGCACGGGACCATCGGTTACACTAGCGAGGATCGGCGCCATATGACGGATTTCGTCCTCTTCGACGAAGAGTTTCAGCAGATAAAGGAAGTCATCGGGCGGCTCAAAGCAGACGCCCAGGCGAAGGTCGTTTTCATCGTCGACAAGAACGGCCAGCAGATCGCCGCCCAGGGCGACCTCGAGAGCCTCGACACGACCTCCCTCGCCTCGCTCACCGCCGGCAACGTGGCGGCGACGGACGGCCTCGCGAAGCTCATCGGGGAGAAGGAGTTCCCCGTCCTCTTCCACGAAGGCGAGAAGGACAACGTCTACATCGCCATCGTCGACCAGCGGGTGATCCTCGTCATCATCTTCGACGAGCACTCCTCGCTCGGCCTCGTGAGGCTCCGGGTCCGGAAGGCGACGCAGGATCTCGAGAGGATCTTCGTCGCCATCCAGCGGAAGGTCGAGGAAGAGAAGGAACGGCGGCACGAGGGGATCGACTCCCCGTTCGCCGAGATCACCGACGAAGACATCGACAGCCTCTTTCGGGAGTGAGCATGAGAGCCGCGCCTCGTCGACACCCTGAGGGAACCCTCCGCCGCGCGGGGGATTGTCTGAGAGTGCCGAAGCGATGACGTTCATCAACTACGCCGCCCGCGAGATCAACTGCAAGATCGTCTACTACGGTCCCGGCCTCTGCGGGAAGACGACGAACCTGCAGTACATCTACGACCGGACCAATCCCGCGGCGAAGGGGAAGCTGATCTCCCTGGCGACCGAGACCGACCGGACGCTCTTCTTCGACTTCCTCCCGCTCGACCTCGGCACGGTGCGCGGCTTCAAGACGCGTTTCCACCTCTACACCGTTCCCGGGCAGGTCTTCTACGACGCGAGCCGCAAGCTCATCCTCAAGGGTGTCGACGGGGTCGTCTTCGTCGCCGACTCGCAGGAAGCCCGGATGGACGCCAACGCCGAGTCGCTGCAGAACCTCGAGAAGAACCTCCGCGATCACGGCTTCGACCTGGCGACGATCCCCTACGTCCTCCAGCTCAACAAGCGGGACCTCCCGACGGCCATCCCGGCCGACGAGATGTACCGCCAGCTGAACACCAAGGGCGAGCCGACCTTCGAGGCCACCGCTCCGACCGGCGTCGGCGTCTTCGACACGCTGAAAGCCGTCGCGAAGCAGGTGCTGATGGAGCTTCGGAAGAAGTAGTCCCGGAAGAAGCGGCCCCGGGTATTCCCTCTACTCCTCGGGCAGCTCGTTCTCCGACTCCTCCATCCGGACGCCGCCCGGCAGGAGGTACTTCAGGACGAGGTCCGCGAAGCGCTCCGCGAAGGAAGACCGGGAAAGGACGTCGTCGAATCCGGCGGCGAGGGCCTTTTCCTTCAGGTCCTTTCGGGCCATGTCGAAGTAACCCACCACCGGCACCCCGGCCGTCGCCTTGGTCTTCTTCAGGCGGGCCATCGCCTCGAACGGGGGCATCTTCAGCGCCAGGTCGACGACGATGATGACCGGCGCGCCCGGCTCGAGGGCGCCCGCGGCTTCCGCGGGGTCCGAGAGGAAAACGGTCGTTGCACCGACGGACCTCACCGCGTTGTCGATCTTCGACCTCCAGAAGGGGTCTTCGACCAGGGCGATGACCTTGCGATTCATCGGGGCCTCCTAGGGCAGACGTCAGATTGGCCGCGGATGCTGCTCCTCCGCACGGCAGGGACGCCCCGAGTATAGGCCCGCCGGGCACGGCGGGCCGCCGGGTGCGCTCAGCGGCGGAAAAGGGGCAGCAGCGTCGGCTCGAGCCGGCGCAGGAGCTCCGCCGTGGCGTCGACGTCGCGGCGGCAGTAGTCGAGGATCTCGGGAAGCCGCCCCTCGGCGTAGGCGTCGCCGACGGCATAGCCGTGCATCTCGGCCGACTTGGGCGACGGGATGCCGAAGGCGACGCAGGCGGCGTGGAGCGAGGGGCGGGTCCCCGCGGCCCCCTGGAAGGTGAGGATCTCCATCAGGTCGACGTGGGACTCGACCGAGTAGCGGTAGCCGGCGAGGCTGCGCGACGGCGCCACGCCGTGGATCGCGCTCCTCACGGAGAGGAACGGCCCGTCGAAGGAGCGGCCGTTGAACGAGACGAGGCGGTCGAACTTCGTCGCCGTCTCCCAGAAGCCCGCCAGGAGCGTCTTCTCGTCGCCGCCGATCTCCTCGAAAAGGCCGTCGCGGGAAGGGCGCGACGAGACCTCGGGGGCCTCGTACCAGACCTTTCCGTGCCCCGTATCGGGGTTGAGGGCGGCGATGACGATGACCTTTGCGGCATAGGGGGAGAGCGACCGCCAGTCCTTCTTCGACCTGTAGCTCTCGCCGTCCTCGGCGCCCCGCGTCAGCCACTCGCGCACGAGCGGATCGAGGTCGAGCCACGGCAGCCCGACGGTCTCGATGTCAAATACCAGCGTTTTCACCGGAACTCGCCTCCCGGCGCCGGAGCTTCGCTCGGGGTGAGGGAGGGCTGGGGCACCGGGATCGTCGCGACCGGGGCGGGCGGAGGCGCGACCGGCCCGAGGCGCGCCTCGAGCCATTCGATGGTGGCGGCCCTGGCCGCGGGCTCTTCCCGCAGGAGCTCGAGCGCGTGCGCGGTGCCCGAATAGAGCGCCGTGGCCTTCGGCTCCCGTCCCACGGCATCCAGCGCCTGCGCGGACTCGGCACGGCCGGGGTCCTTCTCGGAGGCGACCACGAGGAGACCCCGCGGCGTCTTCGGACGCGTGCCGGCGAGCTGCTCGAAGCGTTCGGCGTTCGGGGAGACGGCGACCGCGGACTCGGCCCAGCCGGTCGCCGTGGCGAGCGCCGCGAGGTTGCCGGAGAGCGAGAACCCGACGACGGCGAGGCGCGAAGACCGGCCGCGCAGCCAGGCGCAGGCGGCTTCGACGTCGCGCGGGAAGCCGCTCGGCGACGACTGGAGCGACGGCGAGGTGCCCATGCGCGCGCCGCCCTTCCAAACCGACTCGCCGTGGCCGCGCAGGTCGAGGGCGAGCGTCGAGAAGCCCCGGGCGGTGAGCTCGTCGGCAAGGTCTGCCAGCTCGCGGCGCTCGCGGGAGAACGCGTGGAGGAGGAGGACGGCGGGGGCGGACGCCCCGGCGGGCGAGGGCTTCCACGTCGCGACCAGCTTCACCCCGTCGCTCGACGGGAACGTCACCTGGAACGGGTCGTGGGGCCGCGGCACCTCCGGGATCGGGGCCGCCTTCTTCTTCGTCCGCCTCTTCTTCGTGGCGGCATCTGCGGGCGAGGAAACGGCCGCCAGCAGAACGACGAGGGCCACGAGGGGAGCCACGAAGGGCGAACGACACTTCACGCTGGCGCCCATGGTAAGGCCGGCGAAGGCGAACCCGGCGCCGGAAGGAGCCGTAATATCTCCCACGTGAGCGTTCCACTTCCCGCCGCCCCGCCGGCGCCGCCGCCTCCCGACGACCTTCCCGGGGCGATCCTGGGCCTGAAGGAGGAACGGGACGCCCTCGTCCTGGCCCATTACTACCAGGAGTCCGAGGTCCAGGACGTGGCCGACTTCGTCGGCGACTCGCTCGAGCTGGCCCGCAAGGGCAAGGAATCGTCCCGGCCGGTCATCGCGTTCTGCGGCGTGCACTTCATGGCCGAGACCGCGAAGATCCTGACGCCGGAGAAGACGGTCGTCGTGCCGGACCTCGAAGCGGGGTGCTCGCTCGCAGACGGCTGCCCGGCGCCGTTCTTTTCCGAGTGGCTCCGGAAGTACCCGGGGCACACGGTCGTCTCCTACATCAACTGTTCGGCGGCGGTGAAGGCGCTCTCCGACGTCATCGTCACCTCCTCCTCGGCGGAGGCCATCCTCCGCCAGCTGCCCGACCCGATCGTCTTCGCTCCGGACAGGAATCTCGCGGCCTGGCTCGAGAAGAAGCTCGACCGCAAGTTCGTCGTCTGGCCGGGGACGTGCGTCGTCCACGAGACCTTCTCGGAGAAGCGGATCCTCGACCTCATGGTGAGGAACCCGCGGGCCCGCCTCGTCGCCCACCCGGAGTGCGACGAGCGGATCCTGGCCCACGCGCACTTCGTCGGCTCGACCTCGGCGCTCCTGAAGCACGTGACGGAATCGGAGCACGCCTCCTTCATCGTCGCGACGGAGGAAGGGATCCTCCACCAGATGAAGCGGGCGGCGCCGGGCAAGGAGCTGATCCCGGCACCGCCCGACGACGGCTGCTCGTGCAACACCTGCCCGCACATGAAGCGCAACTCGCTGGAGAAGCTCTGGCTCGCCCTGCGCGACCTCCGTCCGGCGATCGAGGTGGAGGAGGGAATCCGGGTTCGGGCGAAACGGTCGCTCGACCGGATGCTCGAGATGACGACGGGGAAGACCTTCGTTCCCGCTCTCGGCCGATCGTGACGCTCGAGACGCCGTGACCGGGAACGCCCGGCCCCCGCGCCCGCGCGTTCCGTGGGCGCCTCTCCTCGCGGGGTTCGCCGTCCTCGCCGCCGGCGCCGTCGCGGCGCACCGCGTCCTTCCCGAGTGGCAGCCGCTCGGCGTGTCGAAGGAATCGGCGCTGCAGACGGCGCGGGACGAGATGGCCGCGGCGGGCGCGACGCTCCTCTCGCCGAAGGCGAAGGTGCGCAACGCGCTCGCGAGCTCCGAGCTCGAGAGGGCTTACCGCCGGCTCGGGAGGGAGGCGCCGGCGTGGCTCGCCCGGCACGGCGCGCTCGGGTCGTGGGTCGTGTCGGGGGACCTTCGCGTCCCGGGCGTCGGGACGGGACGGACCGAGATCGCCATCGGGCGCGACGGGTCGATGCGGCGCCTCGAGTTCACGAGCGGGAGCCTCTTCCGCGTCGCGGCCCCGACGGGGGAGCTCGCGGGGGCGCGCGAGCGCTTCGCCGAGGCCGTTCTCGCGCGGCTGGCCCGCGGCCATGCGATCGGCCCCTCGGCCGACTACGAGAGCGGGAATGCGATCGTCCGCGTCACCGCGCTCGAGGCGAGGGGCGAGGGGCCGCGCGAGGTCCTCACGCGCCTGGCGCCGACGCCGGCGATGCTGATCGTCTCGCGCGAGCTGTCGGACCCCGACGTCGGCCACCGCTTCGAGCGCATGAAGTCGCGGGCCCTCATCATCGCGATTCCCCTCTTCGCCATCGTCGGCCTCCTCGTCGTCGTCCTCCTCGGCGTCCTCCTCTTCCGGCGGCGCCTCGGCTTCCGGATCGCGATCGGCCTCGGCCTCCTCGGCTTCGGCGCGATGGTCCTCTCGGGCTCCCTCTTCGAGCTCGAAGGGCAGAGCGGGTACACGGCGGGGATCATCCTCACCGGGCGGATCTTCATGGCCGTCGCCCTCGTCGCGTACTGGGCCGTCGCCGAGTCGCTCCTGCGCGACACCGTCACCGGCTTCCGGACGAGCCTCGACGCCCTCGCCGCCGGGCGCCTTTCGCCGCGCCTCGGGAAGGCGATCCTGGGCGGCCTCGGCCTCGGCGCGGCGGTGGCCGGCCTGCGCCTCCTCTTCGCCTCGGGAGTCGCGGCGGCGGGCCTCCGCGGGGTCCACGCGGAATCGCCGTCCTACGTCCTCCCGCTCTTCGGCGGCATCGCGAACGCCCTCCTCGAGGGGCCGTACGCGGCGGCGAGCCTCGTCCTCGTGGCGGCCCTCTTCCGGTTCGTCCTCTCCCGCGAAAGGGCCGACGCGCTCGGCGCGATCGGGTACGCCCTTCTCTACTCGTGCGCCTTCCAGTACGCCCCCTGGGGAGCGACACTGGTGCTCAGCCTCGCCGAGGCGGCGATCCTCCTCCTCGCCTTCCGGACGCTCGGCCTCACCGGCCTCCTCGTCGCGGCGACGACACCCGCGCTGCTGCGCGATCTCCTCGCGTCGCTGCGCTTCCCCGGAGAGCTCGTGGCGCCGATGCTGCTGGCGGCATCGGTCCTCGCGGTCCTCGCGTGGGTCGGGGTCGTGGCGACCCGCAAGCCCGAGAGAGAAGACGAGGCACGGCTCGACGCGCCCGACTTCATCAAGCGCATCGAGAGCGAGACGCGCGTGAAGCACGAGATGGACCTCCTGTCGCGGATGCAGGTGGCCCTCCTCCCCGACCACCCGCCCGAGGTGCCGGGGCTCCAGATCGCGGCGAAGACGATCCTCGCGACCGAGGCCGGGGGAGACCTGTACGAGTTTCTCGTCGACGAGGAGGGGGCCCTCTGGGTCGCCGCGGGCGACGTCGCCGGGCACGGGTTCTCGTGCGGCATCCAGGGGGCGATGGTGAAGGCCTGTCTCCTGACGCTCGTCAAGGCGGGGCGGCGGCCGGCGGAGATCCTCGTCGAGGTGGACCGCGTCCTGCGCGCGGCGAACACGGGGCGCCTCTTCACCTCGCTCGTCCTCGTGCGGATCGAGCCCGAGACGGGGCGCGCCGTCCTCGCGAACGCGGGCCACCCGTACCCGCTCCTCGTCGTCGAGGGAAGGGTCCGCGAGCTGACGGCCTCCGGCCTGCCGCTCGGCAAGGGCCCGGCGCGCATCTACGAGGAGACGGAGTTCGAGCTGCCGGGCGCCGCGAGCCTCGTCCTCGCCTCCGACGGCCTCTTCGAAGGCCCCGACCGCTTCGACGACCCGTACGGCTACCACAAGCCGCGCGAGGTCCTCGAGCGCGTCGGTCTCTGGCGGCGGCCCGCCGAGTCGATCCTGGAGGCGCTCCTCGGCGACTGGCGCGCCCACGTCGGCGAGGGCGAGCCCGCCGACGACACGAGCGTCGTCGTCGTCCGCAGGACCATCTGGTCCTGAGTCTTCCCGGGGGGCCTACTCGCACTGAGTCTCGTCGCAACGGGCGTGTGCCCCGCGTTCGTGCGAGGATCGGGGCGGATGAAGATCGCGTTCATCGGAACCCACGGCGTCGGCAAGACGACCCTCTGCTACGACCTCGCCGCGTCGCTCAAGCGCCGCGACCTCACCGTGGAGCTCGTGCGTGAAGTGGCGCGCGAATGCCCTCTCCCGATCAACCGCGACACGACCGTGAAGGCGCAGGCGTGGATCCTCCACACGCAGATCGCCTGGGAGCTGCAGGCCGAGGCCAAGGCCGAGGTCGTCGTCTGCGACCGCGCCGTCCTCGACAACTACTGCTACCTGAAGCGGGCCGCGCCGGGAGAGCCGCACGTCAAGGTCCTCGAGGAGCTCGTCCGGGCGTGGCTCCCGACCTACGACGTCCTCTTCCGCGTCCCGATCGTCGGCGACCCGAGCTTCGACGGCGTGCGCGACACCGACCTCGCCTTCCAGCACGACATCGACGCGCTCCTCCTCGCGACGCTCGAGGAGTGGAAGGTGCCCTTCCTGACGTTCGACCCGGCGGGGCGCGACGGCTGGGCGAAGAGAGCCATCGAAGCGCTCCTGCCCACCCTCAGGCCGCAGGAGCTCCTCTTCCCCGACGCGGTCGGCGGCCGCTGACGGCCGGCCTCACTTCCTCCAGATCTCGTACCTCACCTTGAACGAGCGGACCTGCTTGTAGTAGCGGGTCTTCATCTTCACGAACATCTTGTTCGTGTCGCCGATCTTCCCCGCGTCGAGCGTGGCGGTCCGGTCGTTCTCGGCCCAGACGGCGCCGTCCTTTCCGTTGATCGTGACGACGTAGAGGCACTTCCAGTCGCGCGCCTCGTCGCGGTTCGAGTATTCGAACTCGACGACCATCGTGTGCGTCTCGTTCAGGTCCCTCTCGGCGTCGGCGAAGTCGTCGGCGTCGGGCCAGTTGCGGATCCTCACCGACTCGATCGTCACGGGGCCCTGCCGGATCCCGACCTTCGACTCCCGGTCGGGGCCGAACGGGTGCGTCTTCGTGTAGGTCTTCCGGTCACCGGGCTCGGCGAGGGCCGGTGACGGCGCGAAGAGGAGCGCGACGGCGAGGCAGGCGAGGGCTGTCCGCTTCATGGAGCCTCCGGAATCTGGATGTGCCGCGATTCTAGGTCGAACGCGGCCCCGGGCGGGTTGACAGGTGCGGACGGAGAGGCTCTTCTACGCCGCGATGACGGCCTCCGCCTTCCGCGCCGCCCGGCCCTTCGCGGCACTCCTTGCCGCCCTCGTCCTTCTCGGTCCGGCGCTCGCCCCCGCGCGGCTCAACGCGGCGTCCGCCTCCGACGCGAAGCCGAAACCGCTGGGACCGGGCCAGACCGGTGCGGCACTCTCGCCCCTGGGTGGCCGGTCGCCCTGGGGCGCTGTCGCGTCGGACACGGAGGCGTCGTCGAAGGTGGCCGCGGCCGTCCTCGAGGCGGGAGGGAACGCGATCGACGCGGCCGTCGCGGGCGCGTTCGCGGCGGGTGCGGCCGCGCCGGGCAGCTCGGGCGTCGGCGGCCAGGCGTGGATGATCGTCCACACGGCGGACGGCGAGGACGTGGCCTTCCTGTCACCCCTGCGCGCGCCTCCGCGCGTCAACCTGGCGCGCGCGAGAGCGGCGAAGCGGGACCAGGTGATGACGGGGCCGCTCGCCCCGACGGCGCCGGGAATGGTGGCGACGCTCGCGCGCGCCCACGCCCGCTTCGGCACCCGGCCGTGGGTCGAGCTCGTGACGCCCGCCGTCGCCCTCGCCGAGGCCGGCTACCTCCTCGCCGAGAGCGAGCGCCTCTTCCTCCTCCTCTACCGGGACAGGATCGAGGCGTCGCCCTCGCTCCGCCCCCTCTACATGACGGGCTCCTGTGACGACCACGCGCTCGCGGTTCCCTTCCCCGTCGGCCACCGCGTCACCTTCCCGGACCTGGCCCGCACGCTGCGCCGGCTCGCCGAGGCCGGGCCCGACGACTTCTACCGCGGCGCCATCGCGGCGGAGATCGCGGCCGACTTTTCGAGGCACTCGGCGTTCCTTGGCGCGAGCGACCTCGCCCGGATTCCGGCGAGCATCGTCGAGACGGTCCCTCTCCGCGGCCAGTACCGCGATCTCGACGTCCTCTCGCTTCCCCTGCCGGGGGGCGGCGGCCTCGTTCTCGAGACGCTGCACGTCCTCCAGTCGTTTCCGCCGGACGTTCTCGGAGCCGAGGCGTGGGCACGAAGCCAGGCGATCGTCGAGTCGGTCCGGATCGCGTTCGCCGACGGGCGGAGCGTTCGGCCCGGGGAAGAGGTGGGAGACGGCCCCGAGACGTCTCCCTGGCTTCGCCCGGGCCGGGGCGCGGAGCTGGGCCGCCTGATCCGGCTCGGGCGGGCGCTCCCACGGGAGGTCCTGCCGGCGAAGGCGGCCACGCGGGCCTTCTCCGACCGCGACACGACCCACATCTCCGTCGTCGACCGCGCGGGGAATGCGGTCTCTCTCACCCTCAGCCTCGGGAGAACGTGGGGCTCGACCCACGTCACCCCGGGGCTCGGCTTCCCGTACAACGCCTTCCTGGAGGGCTTCGACGTCGAGCGGCCGGCCTCTCCGTCGTACCTCGCTCCCGGGGCTCCCCTCACGACCGCCGTCGCCCCGACGATCCTCCTGCGCGACGGCCGGGCCGTCCTCGTTCTCGGCGCGGCGGGCAGCAGCAAGATTCCGTCCGCCATCGCGAACGTCGTCGTGGGCGTCGTCGACGGGAGGCTCGGCGTCGCCGAGGCGGTGGCCGCGCCGCGGGCGGTCTGGTCCGAGGGAAGGGCCAACAGGGGCTTGCGGCTCGAGGTGGCCCCGCCTCTCACGCCCGAGGATGTCGACTTCCTGCAGGCCGCCGGCTACGACGACCTCGAGGCCTACGCCCCGGGCCCCGAGACGAGCAACTTCTGCGCCCTCAACGCCGTCGCCTGGAACGCAGCGGCAGCGGCCTGGGAGGGCGGGGCTGACCCGCGGCGGCAGGGGGCGGTGGCCGTGCCGGCCCTCGAGCCGCCTGCCGGACGGGCCCGGCCGGGGGCGCAGCCGTGACGCCGGCCGCGGCTGGGTGGCGCCGCCGGACGGGTGCCCTGTCCGTGCTGGTCCTCGTGCTGGTCCTCACAGGCGTGACCCGAACGGCCACGAGCCAGCCCGCCACACCCCTCCCCGTCCCCGTCCCGTCGCCATCCCTCGCCGACTCCCTCCGGCCGCCACCCCCCGTCACGTCCGCGCTCGGGATGGTCGTGACCTCCGCGCCCGAGGCCACCTGGGCGGGGGTGCGCATGCTGGAGAAGGGCGGGAACGCCGTCGACGCCGCCGTCGCCGCGGCTTTCGCGCTCACGGCCTCGGACCCGGGCGGCTCCGGCCTCGGGGGCCAGACGTGGATGGTCATCCGCCTCGCGAGTGGCGAGGAACGGGCCGTCTACTGCCCGGCGCGCGCACCACTCCTGATCGACCGCGCGAAGATGAAGGCCGCGCGGCAGGGAACCGACCTCTGGGGACCGATGGCCGCCGCCGTCCCGACGACCGTCGCCACCCTCGCGCACGCCCTGCGCCGATACGGAACGATGGGCGCCGCCGAAGTCCTCGGGCCGGCGATCGAAGCGGCGGAGTCGGGCTACCGGATACAGGGGTTCGAACGCTCCTTCCTCGGCGACTACACGCGGCGCCTCTTCGATTCAGAGGTCCTCTATCCCGTCTACCTGACCGGCCCGACGGGAGAGTCGGGTATTCCCGACCCGGCCCCGACCGGAACGTGCGTGAAGATCCCGGGCCTCGCCGACACGCTTCGGAGGCTCGCCGGGGCCGGCCTGCAGGACTTCTACACGGGGGCGATCGCCGCCCGGCTCGTCCAGGACGTCACTGCCGCGGGCGGCTTCCTGCGGAGGCCGGACCTCGTGCGCATTCCCCAGAGCGTCCTCGACACGGACCCCGTCCGCGGGACCTACCGCGGACGGACCGCCCTGTCGATCCCGTCCCCGGCCGGAGGGGGCGTCCTCGTCATCGCCCTCCAGATCCTCGACGAGCTGCCGGCGGAGACTCTCGCGCGACCCGGGCTCGAGCGTGGCCACGCCATCGTGGAGGCGGTGCGCCTCGCGCGCGCCGAGGTGGCGGCCCGAAGCCACGAGCAGGACGTCACGGAAGGGCCGCTCCTCTCGGAGCGGTTCACCAGGGAATGGGCGAAGCGGCAGGCGAAGCGGATCCGTCCAGGGCGTGCACTTTCCCTGGACGAGCTGGCGGAGGAGCCGGGGCCGAAGTCGGGCGATCGCGGGACGACGCACGTCTCGGTCGTCGACGCGCGGGGCAATGCCGTCTCGCTGACCCAGAGCCTCGGCCGCTACTACGGCGCCGCGTGGGCTCCGCCGAGCCTCGGCTTTCCCCTGAACGCGTTCGTCGAGGCGCTCGACTCCGACGACCCGAACTCCCGGGGCTATCCGGGGCCGGGCGCGGCCGCGTTCGCGCCGGTCGCGCCGTTCCTCCTCGTCGGCGACGGCCGGACGGTCCTCGTGGCGGGAACCGGCGGCAGCAGCCGGATCCCGTCCACGCTCCTTCACCTGGTCGCGGGGCTCGTCGACGGTCGCCAGACGCCGGGGGATGCGTACGCGGCGCCCCGGGTGCTCTGGGAGGACGACCACGCCGGACCGAGGGTCATGATCGAGGTCGCGGCCCCTCTTCCGGCAGACGCCGCCGCGACGCTGAAGGGAATGGGCTACCAGAAGGTCTTCGCGCTGACCGCACCCGGCCGGGACTCGACCGTCTTCGGCGGCATCAACGCGGTGTGGTGGGACGAGGGGTCCTCGACGTGGAAGGGCCTCGTCGACGGACGCCGCGCCGCCGTCGCCGCCGCGCCGTCGCGCATCGCCCCGGCCGCCCGCTGACGGCCGCCGGCCCCGGCGTCAGCGGGAGAGCTCTTCGTAGAGCGTCAGGAGAGCCTGGGTCCCTTCCTCCCCGCGCCCCTTCGCCTCCAGGGCGGAGAGGAGCTGGTGGACGAGCGCTGCGGCCGGGAGCGGGACGCCGTTCGCGCGGGCCGTCTTCAGGACGATCGCGAGGTCCTTCTGCTGGTGCTTGATCGCGAACGCGGGCGCGAAGTCGCGGTCGAGCATCTTCCGGCCGAGGACCTCGAGCGCCCACGAGTTCGCCGCGCCGCCCGTGAGCGCAGCGTGGATCGCCGGAAGCGGCAGGCCCGCGGCCCTCGCGAAGGCCATTCCCTCGGAGACGGCCGCGAGCGTCCCGGCCACGATCACCTGGTTCGTCGCCTTCCCGAGCTGGCCCGCTCCCGAGGGGCCGAGGTGGGTGATCCGCTTTCCCATCGCCTCCAGGACCGGGCGCGCCTTCTCGAGCGCCGCGGCGTCGCCACCGACGAAGAACGACAGCGTTCCCTCGTTCGCCCCCTTCTGCCCGCCCGAGACCGGGGCGTCGAGGAACGCGACGCCCTTCTCGGCGAGCCGCGCGGCGACGGCACGGGCGACGACGGGGTCGATCGTCGAGCAGTCGACGACGACGGTGCCGGGACGGGCCCCCTCGATCGTGCCGTCCCGTCCGAGGTGGATCTCCTCGACGTCGGGACCGTCGGAGACGCACGAGACGACGACGTCGGAGACCCCGGCGACCGCCGCGGGGCTCGGGAGCGCGACGACCGGCGCCGCGCCGGCCGCCAGGTCGCTCGCGAGGCGTACCGCCTTCTCCATCGTCCGGTTCGTGAGCGCGAGGGAGAAGCCCTTCGACGAGAGGTTGCGGGCCATGCCGAGGCCCATCGTGCCGAGGCCGACGAAGCCGGTGCGGAGGGAAGCGTTCGAATCCATGCTGCGAGTGTCGACGCCCTGTCGGAAGCCGTCAACGTTCGTTACCATTCCCCCATGACGCGGATGGGGGAGCGGACGATCTATCCGGTGCTCGGCGTCCTGGCCTTCCTCGCCGCGGCGCTCGCCTACCTGCCCGCGGCGCGGGCGCTGCGCTACGCCACGATCGCCTTCTTCACGCGACCCGCCTCCTGGCACACCGCCCTCCCGCTCGTCGTCCTCGTCGCGCTCCTGCACGAGTCCCTCGTCCGCGGCGCCCTCTACGGCGCGCTCCGCCGCCGGGTGCGGGTCGGCTTGGGCGCGCCGCTCGCGGCTCTCGCCGGGATCGTCGTCCCCGTCGCCGCGCGCCTCTGGCTCTTTCCGTACCCGGCGGTCCCGTGGCCGCTCGTCCTGGGCCAGGCGATCGTCGCCGAGCTGCCGCTTTCGCTCGCCCTCTGCCTCCTCGCCCTCGGCACCGGCCGCTGGGCTGCCGGAGGCGTCGCCCTCGCCCTCCTCTGGACCGCGCGGATCGTCATCGTCCCGACCTTCCACGGGAGCCCGCTGCCGACCCTCGAGATCCTCGCGGCGGTCCTCGCCGCGGCGGTCGTCGCGCTCGTCCTCCACAGGCCGCTCACGCCTCACCGCGAGGCGCTGGAGGCACTCTCGTGAAGGGTGAACCTCTCGTCCAGCTCGACCTCTTCTCCGACCCCCCGCTGACCCGCGAGGAGCTGCGCTCCGACCAGAAGTCGCTCCAGGCGCTCTATGACGCGCTCGCCGAGGGCTACCGGCTCCCGCCCGCGCGGGTGGAGCTCTCCTCGCGGCGCGCGACCGGAGGCGTCATCCAGTACGGCCCGCCGCACGTCATCCGCGTCTCGGCCCACATGTCGGCGGCCGACCGCCGCCAGACGCTCCTCCACGAGACGGCGCACGCCATCTGCCACGACCGCTGGGGCGTGGACGAGGGGCATTCCTCGCGCTTCTGGGAGATCGCCCGCGAGCTCGGTGTCACGCGCAAGAGCGCCCCCGAGACCGACCGCCTCGCGACGATCCGCGCCCGCAACGCCCGCTACACCTACCGCTGCCTCGGCTGCGCCGAGGAGTGGACCCGACGCAGCCCCTTCGGCCGCGCCCGCCTCTGCGCATCCTGCGAAGGGAAAGGGCGCCCCTCGCGCCTGGTCCTCGTCCGGCGGCCGAAGCGGGCCGCCAGGTTGAAACGCTGACGTGACCGGGCACGTCCGGGCCCACGGCGTCGCACGGACGAGGTATCTTCGTCGCACCTGTCGCAGTTCCAGGCCTCTCGCGCAGCCTAGGGTTGGGGGCTGCGCTCCTTCGTACGCGAGTCACCCCGTCTGAACCCGGTGTCGAAATCGTCTCTTTCTCGAGGCCCCACGGATTGCATACCCGGTTCCGGCCCTTCGGCGACGCTCGCCAGACCCATTCGGCCGGGGACACCGAAGGGCGCGGAGTGTCGGCGCCGGCCGGACCCGTGCTCCATAACTCTTTTGTGATCAGTCGCTTGAAAATGCCGCGGACAACCTCTTGCCAATCCGGACCGGTTCCGGGCCCGGCTCTCGACGTCCGCTGCGCCCCGCGGAGATCGACGGAGCCGGTGCACGGCGGCGCCCCTGGCCGGAAGCCCTTCGTCGGGCGCATCGACGTCGCCGGCCGTCGGGGTGTCGCGACGGCAGCTGCCCGTGCGGGAGCGTCCGGCCCGGCGGACGGGGCGCGCGGCTCCACGTTTCGGGAGGAGCGATTCCGCGCCGTCTATCGCATGCCCGCCGAGAAAGGTCTTAGACGGCGCCCCCAGTCGTGTCTCTCCGCGCCCGCTTGTGGGGGGGCCGGATTAGACAGCTCCGAATGCTGTCTAAGACCATCGCCGCCGGTTCGCGATAGACGGCGATTTCACGCGATTCCGACATTTTCCAGCCGTCTAATAAACGGTTAGGCCGTCGCGCCCGACAAGTCCGCCTCTTCATCCGTACACCCTGAAGTGAGCGCTCAGCCTCCCTACACCCACGACCCTATGCGAGTGCATGCAAGGCTTCGATCTGTTGTGACTGCGGTGGTCGGTGCCGTCCTGGCCTTCGTCGGCATCCTCGTCTTAGGTGCCGGGCTGTTGTTTGACGCTGTCTACTATGCAGGTCTCCCTGTCTGGCTCCATACGGTGGCGGGACTCCTTGCTCTGGCTCCGGGTCTCCTCCTGCTCCTCCGCGCTCTCGTGCGGCTTCCTCGTCGCCTCGCGCGCCTTTGGGTTCGGAGGCGAGTCTTCGTGCTCCTTCCGGTCGGCCTCGGGGTCGTTCTCGTGGTGTCCGCAGAGCTCTGGCATGCACTTAGACCCCTGCCGCCGGTGCCGGGCGCGTCTCGTGTTGCGGTCGCCTACCTACTCGAGGCGCTGTCCCTCATGGAGAGTCGCTACCTCCATAGCGACCAGGTCCCGTGGCCCTCCGTCCGCGCAGCGGCCCTCGCGCGGATTGTGAACGCGAAATCCCCGCGGGACACGTATCCCGCCATCCGGCACGCCCTCGCAGACATTCACGACCGCCACTCCTTTCTCTTCGCGCCGCATGAACTCGAACGTATGGCACACCCAGCGCCATCTACTCCAGCGCCCAGGCCATACTCCTCGAAGCCGTTTGGACGCCTAACAGATGAGCACCTGGCTTACGTCCTCGTCCCGGCGCACGTCGGCACCGGCTGGGGCTCCGTCTACTTCCTGAACGACTCGTCCGGACGGGAGTACGCGCAGGCCCTTCGGACGCTTCTTCGTGACCTCGATGCGGAGCGACCACTCGGCTGGGTAGTGGACCTCCGCACTAATGTCGGCGGCAACATGTGGCCCATGCTTGACGGCCTCGGTCCCCTCTTGGGAGAGGGGCGCATCTCCGCCATTCTTATGCCGCAGTGGGATCGGCGTGTGGACACTTGGATCGTCGCTGGTCAAGCGAGCTCCGGTCCTCCATGGTTCGGAGGGCTGGGCCTCAGGCGGCCGGAGACGCTCCTTCTTCGTACTGCATCCGCGCCGGTCGCGGTTTTGGTCGGACCTCGAACCGCAAGTTCGGGCGAGGCCGTGGCTGTCGCCTTTCGGGGCCGCCCGAACACCTACTTCGTAGGGGCTCCAACAGCTGGTCTGGCGACCTCGACGATGTCCTTGTCGTTGCCCGATGGCGCAGAACTGCTTCTTGCCATCGGCTATCTCGCCGACCGAACGGGCCGGCAATACGAGGGCCCGATAGCGCCCGATGCGCAGGTGGCCGCCACGAAAGGCCGCGACGAGACCTATCTCGTAGCTTCTCGCTGGATTCTCAGTAGACCGAGGTAGGCGCACGCCGAGAGCTTTCCGCAGCGGCGCTTCACGGTCGCGCCCGTCCGCTTCACCGGCGCGGTCTAACCCGGCATGCAGCGGACTCGCTACGCTCGCCGCTGATGCCCCGGTTAGACCGCCGTCGGAGAGACATCTCGCGTGCTGAACGCATCGTGCCCGTCCGGAACACATGGCGCACTGGCACGCCCCGCGACGCGGTCAACGGAGAAGCGCGCATTCGCGCCTACGAGTCTCCGGCGTCCTCGTCTCTCCGACAGATCCGCAGCGCGCACGCTACCTGTTCCCGTGCGCCTCACCGTGTCAACCCAGGCCCACTCTCGCGCCACACACCTCGCAGGCTTCGAGCGTCGCCGCAGTCCTTCCTGTCGTTCTCGGTCCGTTCTCCCTGTCTCTTCCACCTTTCGCGGCGGCGGACCGCTCTATCGACCTCTCCGGTCTCCTCTCGGCACTCGCGACGCCGCCGCCATCGCCTTCTTCGTTCTTTCATCTAGCTCACTCGGTCGGGCCCATACCAGTTCACGGCCCACGGACGCCGAGGGCTTTCGAAGCTGTCAGGCATCCTGGGTTCAGGCGGCTCTCGTCTCTCATTCCCAAACACGGCGGCGGTCTAACCCCGGCATGCAGCGGACTCGCTACGCTCGCCGCTGATGCCAGACGTTAGACCGCAGCCGTCAGAGTCACTTCCACAGTGGAGGCCTTCTCGTGGCGATTCGTTGTTTGCGACTGCTTGTCCTCGCTCTGTCCCTTGTCCCACTCGTCGTTCGCGCCCAGTATCAAGAACGGGAAAAGCTCGTCGTCCCTGCTGCGGCATCGGCACACGGGCTTCAAGACACATACTGGCGGACGGATCTCTGGCTGACTAACCAGTCCTCGGAACACCTGTACCTTACGCTTCAGTATCTCTGCCGATCCGGCTGCGGTCCAACGAGTATTCCATCTCGATCCGTGGCACTGGCTCCGGCCCAGACCCAGCTGATCAGCGACGTCATCGGGGCATTCCTAAAGGCACCCGACACCTCTGGCGCCATCGCCATCTACCCTGACCTAAGCGCCACTCCGGCGGCCTTCTTCGCAACGAGTCGCACCTACACTACGGCGTCCTCCGGTGGCGGTTCGTATGGTGTGGCTATTCCGGCCATCGACTCCGCGACGCAAGCTACGAAGCGAACCATGTTCATCGGCCTCGCATCAAACGGTCGGGATCGCAGCGTCGGCTTTCGCACAAACGTAGGCGTCGCTCCGAGTCATGGCGGTGGAACAGTCACCTACCACCTCAAGGACTCTGCCGGCCAAACCATCGGTGTTCCGCTCACCTTCGAAATGTGGCGGCCGCAGCAGATTGACGACATCTTTGGCGCGGTCGGTGCCGGCGACATGGTCACTCAGAACGCGGTCCTCGAAGTCACGACTACTGCGTCCGCGATTCCCTACGCAATCGTCATCGACAACGGCACCGGAGACGCCGTCTTCCTGCCCGGTGCTTTCGCTCCGGTCCCGCGGTGACCTGCCGCGCCAGGTCCGGCCGCTTCCCGTGCCCGCACCAGCAAGCGCCCGTGCAGCATCCTCCGCTGCGCTCTAACCCGGCGTGCAGCGGACTTCGCTTCGCTCGCCGCTGACGCTGACGCCCACGGTTAGGCCGACCTTCCGCCTTTTGGAGGTTCATTATGCGTTTTGCGATACTCTGCCTCGCCTCCCTTCTTCTCGCACCCAAAGACCTGGACGCAGCCACGATCTACATCCCCGTTGGGGTCGCCCCAGGGGCTCGCATCCCATCCGACGTGTGGCCCTGGCAGTCGATTGAGTGGTGCACGACACGGGCTGTCACCAACACCACGAACGGGCCGTTGGCGTTCCGCTACATAAGCGTCCTCGGTGGGGAGTACGCGAGGATCGAACCGGGCTGCTCCGAGGGCCCCCTCATCGTCCCACCGCGGGCCACGTGGCACGTCGCGCCGCTCGGGTCCCTGGGCTGCGTTTCACCAGGCAATGGCGCCGGCTTCGTGGAACTCGACGTTGACCCGGGCGTGATCGTCTCAGGGAGCATCCACCTCGAAGCCTTCCGGGCCTGCGAACCTTCGCCGCCCCCTGTCGCCGTGTCTCTGGCCACTGCGCCGCTCCCCGTCTACGAGGTCCCTTTCCCCGCCGGCATGACGGCCCACTCAGCTTCCATTCCTCCCCCGCCTTCGGAAACGTTCTGTTCTGATCCAGCCGATCCTGCCTCGCGCCGGATCAACCTCACCGTCGCAAACACCGGCGACGCGGAAGCCATGGCGACAGTGTGGGTTCCTGGCGATTCCCCTGATCCGTACGTCTTCTCAGTTCCCGCCCGTCGTTCGGTCCAACTGAACGGCGTTCTTCCCGGCCACGCCTACGAGATTCTTCTCCTTTCCGCTACGCAGCCTTACCTCGCATACGCTAGCTCGGTGACGACGTACCTTGACCCCAGTCGTCCACCAGATCTTGCCGTGTACCCGTTCCGTCTCCTCCGTTGAATTGGCCTAACCCGGCATGCAGCGGACTCGCTGCGCTCGCCGCTGATGCCCCGGTTAGACGTCGCAAGCCAATATGAAAGTCCGCATTTACACCCAGGCCTACAACCAGTACGGCAGCGCCGCGAGCGTCTCGCCCGTTGGGGACTACCTCTCGCAGCACCTTGCCGCTCTTGTTCCACACGAGCTGACCGTTGAGGCCACTGCGTGCTTCACAACGGCGGGGCCTCCCGGGAAGACCCTTGAGCGCCTGTACGACGAGTTCCACCGGTCGCTCGCGCACCTACCTACTACGCGCTTCCTCTCGAAGCGCGCCGTGCTGTACGTCCGCTACCACAGCCACGTGTGCTCCGCGGAGCGCGCCCTCCGCTTTGGCCCTGCCTCTCTCGACGTCTTCCTGCCGGTCCTTCAGGAACTCGCTGCACTTCTCCCTGTTGTCCTTCGCCGGAAGAGGGCAGCGGCTCCCGCTCTGAAATCGGAAGCACTTGCCGCCGCGCTGGCGACCGCCATCGCCGCCGTGCCAGCCACGGAGGAGGCCCTTCGCCTCTTCGTCGCCGACGCCAAGGCCCGATCGGTTGCGGCCGCGGCTGCGCTTTCCCCGTGGGAGCGACTCGACATCGACTGGTCCGAGTATCACCCAGACGCACGGACGCTTCTGAACGATCCATTCTTCTGGGAAGAGGCAGACGACAATGCGCCTCACGGAAACGACACAGGCGCCGACCTGCTGCCCGACTTCCGACGGTGGCGGCGCACACATCGGGACAAGCTCGTTGCCATCTTCCTTCCTGGCCTTCTGGCGCGCTGGGGTTTCGAAGAGCGCGTCTTGGCGTGGGCGACCAAGCCCCTACACGAGTGGACCGATGACGACGCACTGACCGTCTCTGTTCATGACGAGGCAGCCATCGCGGTGGCATTCGCGCAGATCAAGCTCGAAGGCCGCTGTGATCCGGAGGTGTGCGCGTTGGCTCTCGCCGCGATCACCCGGCAAGAAGCGCCCACAGTGGCAGACCATTTCGGTTGGTCCGTATCTGCCGAGCGCGCCCAGAGACTGGTGCTCATGCGGTCTGCCCTCATGCAGGGCGCCGTCTAACCCGGCATGCAGCGGACTCGCTGCGCTCGCCGCTGATGCCCGCGGTTAGACCCCTTAGTCGCGGTTCTTGCGCGCTGTGTACGCGCGTGCATATACTCGCGCCGTGGAGTACGAATGGGACCCCGCGAAGGCCGCGGCCAACCTCAGGAAACACGGCGTCGATTTCGCCGACGCAGCATCCGTTCTCTCCGACCCTCTCGCAGCAACTCGCGATGACGATCATCCGTTCGAGTCTCGTCGTCTCACCCTGGGCGCAGATGCACTCGGTCGGCTTCTCGTCGTCTGTTACGTCCGCCGCGGCACAAAGGTCCGCATCATCTCGGCTCGCAAGGCCACGCCTCACGAGAGGCGCCAGTACGAGGATCAGCCATGAAGCGTGAATATGATTTCAGCAGGGCCAAGCGAGGCGCCGTCGATCCCCTTCCCTCCGGCAAGACCCGCATCACTATCCGCCTCGATGACGCCATTCTCGAGTGGTTCAAAGCGCAGGTTCATGCCGCTGGCGGTGGCAACTACCAGACCCTTATCAACGCCGCGCTTGCCGAGCACATCCGGCGTCGCAAGGAGCCCCTTGAGGAGATCCTGCGTCGTGTCATTCGCGAAGAGCTACCGAGAACCAGCCCGAAGACTCGCCACGTCGCCTCTCACGCTGGCGGGGTCTAACCCGGCGTGCAGCGGACTCGCGGCGCTTCGCGCCGCTCGCCGCTGATGCCCGCGGTTAGGCCGACATGAAGAATCATGATTCACTTGAAACTTCTCTGAATCTTGAATCGCAAAACGTGAGCGAAAATGCAAAGTCTCCTGAGGACATTGAGACAAGCCGCACCGCTCCGCCTGCAACTGGAAACATCGCGCGACGGCGTATGCGCGTCGCCGGCCGGATGCTCGGCTCACTGCTGCTGGGTGGGGTGGCGATTCTTGGCTCGATTCTGATCTTTCGACAGGGCCTGCTGCCGCTGATCGAAGCGGTGTTCCACCCCGGGCCCGCATTGCTCAGTGTCTTCAGGCGCGCGGGCATCCTTCTGACGGCAGTGGCGGGCTACTGGGCTTTCGTGCACTGGCATGAAAAGCGCGAAGCGACCGAGCTGCATCTTCGGCCGATTCACCTGATACTTGGCGGCGCGAGCGGCGCTGCCATGGTGGCGCTGCCGATGGCGGTGCTATTCGCTCTGGGCGTCTACCGCCAGGTGCTGTTCCGCGGCGCCTCGCCGGCGCTGCTCGGCGTCGCAGCGCTTATCGGCATCGCGGCTATCCTGGAAGAACTGGTTTACCGCTGTCTGCTGTTCCGGGTCCTGGAACGGGCCTGGGGAACGAAGGTTGCGTTGGTAGTACAAGCGGTGGTGTTCGCCGTGCAGCACCTGGAAAACGTCGAACAAGGTGGGATCAGCGACGTGGTGACAATGCTGGTATCAGTGACTTTGGCGGGCCTGCTCTGGGCCGGGGTGTTCGTCCTGGCGCGCAACCTGTGGGTGGTGGCCGCCAATCACGCGGCATGGAACTTCACCATTCTGCTGAGTGGCCTGCCGCTTTCCGGCATTGAAGACTGGCGCAAGTTGGCGCCACTCGAAAGCCGCTTTGCCGGGCCCGACTGGCTGACCGGCGGGATGTTCGGTCCAGAGAGTTCGTTGCTGGTGATCGCGTCGACCACGGTCGCGGTGGTGCTGCTGCTGCGCGCGGCACGGCGACATGGTGCCTTCCTCGTGCCGGCGGCCTAGTCCAGATGCGATGCCTACGAAGCCCTGACAGAACCCATGCGGCCTGACCGGGCATGCAGCGGACTCGCTACGTTCGCCGCTGAAGCCACGGTTAGGCTCGTACCCGCTTAACCTCATGCTCGAGCAATCTCACACCGCGGGGATTCAAACTTGAACGGGCGCTTTCTCGGCATCGCTTTGCTGAGCTCGTCTCTCCTCGCGACTGACGTCTCCTCCGGCGTGCCCACCCTTCCGTGCGGCGCCCGGGCGGAATGGCTTGTCGAGGGTCCGGAAGAGCTGGTGCTCTATCTCGCCTTTGATCCCGCAACGGTCCAGAGGCGCCTACCCTCACGCCTTCGCTTCGTCACCATCGGGGAACTCGCTTCCGGTGGCGTCGCTTGGGCAAAGGAGTTTCTCGGTCAGCACCCGGCCAAAGGCCCTTGGGGCGTCTCCTATCTCGAGTTCGTCCGGGCGCGCACCTTCACTATCGATGGCCGCGCCCCAGCCTGGCCAGCCCAGGGAGCCCTCGCTCTGTGGTTCGCTCGTGTGGCGCCGTCCGACCCCTCCACCGATCTCGGCCCAGGTCGGCCGCTCCTCGTTCTCGACTTCTGGCTCCCCGACCATGCGTATGTCAGGTACATGAGCGGAAAGGGCTACTACGCCTCGTATGGCGCTGGTCGCCTCACTCCAAGCGCTCGAGGGCGGTGGTCTGCCGCTCTTGCTGTCGACGGCCTCACCATCACCGCCGAATGCACGCCAGCCGGGCCCGTGACCGGCGGGCCTAGCTCTGCCGGTATGCAGGCCATCTTCCCTCCTGCTTCATCAGCGGTGACTGACCTCGTCCGCATCGCTTTCGCCGGTCACCGAGAACAGGCGTGCGAGGCGGCTCCTCCTTGGACCTTCCGCGGCTCACACCCGCTCGCAAGCGCTGTCGCCCTTGGCGCTCCGACCTTCCAGTTCGGCTACCACCTCCGCGGAGGCGTCTATCCACACCCGTAGCACGAGCCTAACCCGGCGTGCTGCGGGCTTCGCTCCGCTCCGCTGCGCTCGCGCGCCGCTGACGCTGCGGTTCGGCCGCTGCCTTCGTGGCGTCATGACGTCATAGCGCTATACTCACCTCATGCAGGGCCTTCGTCGTTCCACCGTCTACTTTGACCCTGGCGTCCACCGTGCCCTCAGGGCCAAGGCCGCGGCAACCGACCGCTCCATCTCTGACCTTGTCGGTGAGGCGGTCCGGCTCACGCTTGCCGAGGACGCCGACGACCTGTCCACCCTCCGTCAGCGCGCTAACGAGCCCGACCTCGACTTCGAGAAGGTCGTCGAGAGCCTCAAGCGCCGTGGAAAGCTATAGCGTCTCCATCAAGCCCTCAGCGGCCAAGGAACTCGAGGCGCTTCCTACACTCAAGGATCGGCAGCGGGCCACCGCACTCATTCGGGGCCTCTCCGAGAACCCCCGGCCGCAGGGCAGCCTCAAGCTCGCAGGCGCCTCCGATGCCTACCGCATCCGCTTCGGCTCGAACCGCATCCTCTACACCGTCAGCGATCGGGTCCGCATCGTCGCCGTCATCAAGGTCGCCCACCGCCGGGAGGCCTACCGGTAGCTTCCGGGCGCGCCCTAACCCGGCGTCCAATGGACTCGCGCGGCTTCGCTGTGCTCGCGACTGGCGCCCACGGTGAGGCCGCTTATGTCAAAGCCGATCGCACCGGGCGCGCCTGTCTTCTTCCCAACGCCTGGCGCATTCCGCAGGTGGCTGGCTCGTCACGCATCCTCTGCATCCGAGCTCTTCGTCGGCTTCTACAAAGTCGCCTCTGGCAGGCCCAGCCTCACCTGGTCCGAGTCCGTCGATGAAGCACTCTGCTTCGGCTGGATCGATGGAGTTCGGAAGCGCATCGACGACGAGTCCTACCAGATTCGGTTCACACCGCGCAGACCGGGCTCTCACTGGAGCACCATCAACGTCGCGAAGGCGGAGGTCCTCATCTCCCAGGGGCGCATGCTGTCGCCCGGCCTGCTCGCGTACTCTCATCGGGCAGATCAGAGATCCAGCGTCCATTCCTACGAGAGAGAGGCCTCTCCATCCTTCACTGCGCAGGAACTGGCGTTCTTCAAGGGCTCTCCTGCCGCGTGGCAGTTCTTCGACGGCACACCGCCGAGCTATCGGCGAGCCGTCGTCTACTGGGTCGCGAGCTCTAAGCATTCCGCCACTCGGGCCCGGCGTCTATCGCGCCTCATCGAATCATGCGCCGCTGGAAAGCGCTTGCAGTCATAGCGTCGCGGCTGCGCCCTGACCCGGCGTGGAGCGGACTCGCGGCGCCCGGCGCCGCTCGCCGCTGACGCTGCGGTGAGGTCGCACCACGCGCGTCCTCATGCACCTTCGTGGCTGAGGACGCGCACACTGGCGCGCGCGTGACGCTCGTGGCAGACGGCAATACGGGCACCGTATGGAATCATGACGCTCATGAAGGTCCTCGCAGTTTCTGGAAGCCTGCGCGAGGCCTCGTCAAACACCTCCCTGCTACGCGCACTCGCGGCACTTGCTCCGGCTGACACCGCTGTCCGCTTTCCGCGCCCGCTCGATTCACTGCCGTTCTTCAACTCTGACGTCGAGGAGGCAGGTCTTCCTCCGTCCGTTCGGGCGTGGCGTCAGGACATCGGTCTCGCTGACGCCATCGTCATCTCGAGTCCGGAGTACGCACACGGCGTGTCCGGCGTCCTAAAGAACGCACTCGACTGGCTCGTCGGCGGCGTCGAGATCAACGGCAAACCAGTCTCCGTGCTCAACGCGCGCCCGCAGGCGTCCGTCGCGCACGGCGCCCTCGTCGAGACTCTTCGGGTCATGGGCGCGCGTGTCGTGGACCAGACAGCTGTTCCGCTTACGGGTCGCAAGCTCGATCACAGCGGCATCGCCGCCGATCCGGAACTGGCCGCGTTGCTCCAGGCCGTGCTCTCCACGCTTCGCCAGTCCACCCCGGATACCGCTGGCGGCTCGGCCGGCCCGGCCTAGACCCCTCGCTCAACCGGACCCATAGCAGCAGTCACCCCAAGGCCCGCCATTTCGATCCGGGCTCTTGGCCACATACCGCAACGGGCCGGTAGGCTCAAACGTTGGATGGCTTCGTCGCAGGAGGAATGCTCATGACGCGTCTTGAACGCCTCGCCGTCTCGGCTCTCGTCGCAGGCATGACAGTCGTCTCCTGCACCAGCGCGCCCGAAGCCGAACCCGGTAGCCAGGCCGCACAGCCCCTCACGGTCATGCCGAGGTGGCTCGAGGGGAAGGCCCGTTTCCACCGTTCTCTTGCCGAGCCCACTTTCGGCGTCTCCGTTCGCCTCCGCGGTTCCGACTTCTCAGGCGTCGACGCCGCTCTCGGCGTCAACAACCCCTGCTTCTCGCTGGCCTTCGTCCAGAAGTGCGCCAACGGCGTCTCCGGGCCCTCGCGTCCCAATCTGTCCCTCGTCACCCGCGGCCGCGCCACCACTCTCGATGTCCCCATCTGGTGTCCTTCCGTCGGCACCGCCTTCGCCTGGAACGCGGAGTTCACGGACTACCGTCGTCTCATCGGGCATCCCGGCACCCAGTTCCAGCCCCTCATGCGCTGCGAGGGCGTTGCGGCTGGCGCTGTCTTTCTTTTCCCGTCGGGCCTTCGATCCGAGCCCTCGACCCTCCCCCGGCCCGGCATCCCCCTGGAGGGCCTTCAGCTCACAGACTGGGTCACCCTCTAAGGCGCCAGCGAACCCGGCACGCAGCGGACTCGCGTCGCTTCGCTCGCCGCCGACGCTGCGCTGGCCCCGGAGCCCCCGGTCAGGCATCGACAGGCCAATCATCATGTTCATCAGTGCAACGTTCGGCTTCCTCGCGCTGTTCCTCCTCGCGACCCTCGCGTTCTGGCCGCGATATATCTCCCTGCTGGGCAGCCCGATCGACCCCTACACGCACCTCCACGCAGCATTCGCGTCTCTCTGGTGCCTGCTTCTCATCGCTCAACCCGTCCTCGTCCGCAGGTCGCGGCCGCTTCATCGCCGGCTGGGAGCCATCTCTTACGTCATTGCTCCCTGCTTTCTGGTCGCGTCGGTTCTACTCGCGCACTCCCGCTTTCGAGCCATGGACGAAGAGACCTTCATGCGGGAGGCGCCGAGTCTCTTTCTGCCACTCTCGGCGGTGGCTCTCTTCAGCGTCTCCTACATTCTCGCCATCCGGCATCGCCATACGATGCCGCTTCACGCACGCTTCATGATCGCAACCGGCCTACCCATGATCGACCCGGTCCTCGGGCGTCTCCTGTTCTTCTTTGGACCGGCGCTCCCTCACCCGCTTCATTACCAGCTGGTGACATTCGTCGTCACCGACGCCGTGCTTCTGGCACTCCTGCTGCGCCCCCGCCTCGCGCCTTCGCTCCGGCCCGCCTTCATCGTTCCTGCTGCTCTCTTCCCCGTCCTGCACGTCGCATGGTTCACGATCGTTCAGCGTCCCGAGTGGGTGCCGTTCGCCGCATGGTTTCGTCGCCTTCCGCTCTCATAGCGAGCGAGCGCGATGCCAAACCCGGCGCACAGGGGCCTTTGCCTCGCTCGCCGCCGATGCTCCGGTGGAGCGTCTCCCGCGCTGCAGGGTGCGAGTCAGCGGGAGCGCGCGCTCTTTGAAGCCGCTGGCGCTTCGAGGCCCGGCGGAGCGGGTGCAGAGGACGCGCCCGGACGGCCACGAAAGGGGAACGAATATGGTCTCTAAGAACACCATCTGCCTCTGGTACGACGGTACCGCCCTGGACGCCGCGCGGTTCTATGCCCAGACGTTTCCCGACAGCGCGGTCGGAACGGTCCTTCGCGCGCCGGGAGACTATCCCTCGGGCCAGCAGGGCGATGTGTTGACGGTCGAGTTCACCGTGATCGGCATCCCGTGTCTCGGCCTGAATGGTGGCCCGGCGTTCAAGCACAACGAGGCATTCTCGTTCCAGGTTGCGACGGACGACCAGGCCGAAACCGACCGCTTGTGGGATGCGGTCGTGGGCAACGGCGGCCAGGAGAGTGAATGCGGCTGGTGCAGGGACAAGTGGGGCCTTTCGTGGCAGATCACGCCGCGCGCGCTCGTGGCCGCAATCTCCGATCCCGATCCCGCTGCTGCCAGGCGCGCTTTCGAAGCCATGAGGCGGATGAGAAAGATCGACATCGCGGCGATCGAAGCGGCCCGGCGCGGCTGACGCGCGACAGCGCCCGTTCGCCATCGCCGCGCATCCCCGCGCTCGAGAAGGCCATGAAGCAGGCCGGTGCGGGCCAGCCCCTCAACGGCATCGGCGCCGCGATCCAGCGAACCGCGCCCGCTCCGGGGCCGGCCAGGCGAAGGCAAGGATCACGAACCTGCTGCAGGACTCTCTGGGTGAGAAGCTCACTCCCGGGCGCGAGGTGCTCGTGGATCTCGTGGAGATACCGCCGAACGGCCAGCTCGACCGGCACTGGCATCCTGGCGAGGAGTTTCACGATTACCTGGAGGGTGATCCCGAGATCACCATCAAGGTCCTGACGCGGTACGCAAGTCGTCGCGGGAGAAGGGACCCTGGCGCAGCAGCCGGGCGCGCCTTCGACGCGATGATGCGGGTGAGAGAGCTCGACGCCGCGGCAATCGGGGGTCGGGTGCGGCTGACACCCGCCGTTGCGGCCAGACGGCGGACGTCCCCCTAGGCCGGTGGGAGCTTTGATGACACGAATCGAGAAGCCCGCGAAGGCGCCCACGCGTGCCACCGTCGCCGTCGGTTGTGGTCTCGTGATCCTGACGGTCTCAACGCTCTTCATACCGAAGAACCTGCGCGACGTGGGCATACTCATGAACCGCGGCGATTTCGTGCGGGACGAGTTCGAGGTCGACCATTTCAGCCAAGGCCGCAAGTCGACCAACATCAAAGGTCATGTCGTGTCGACCGGTGAGACCCTCTCCACCTACGACGAAGGGATCATCATCCCGGGCGGGTTGGAGAGGCGGCGAGAGCTGCTGGCGCAGAAGAGGCTGGTGGGTTACAGGTTTCCGGTCTGGTACCTGCCGGCAACGGGGTTCTGGCGTTTCGTCGACAGGATCAACCATTTCCGCGTCCTCTCGCCGGAACAGTTCGAGGAGTCCGACGAATCCAGGGTCGTCTGGCTCGGCGTTGGCGCAGCGTTCTGGCTGACGGGGGCCTTGCTGCTCCGCTCAGGTGTGGTGATCGCGAAGAGAGCGGCGTTGCAGGTCCCCCGCGGGCACCAGACGCGCGGCGAACGCCGGCGATGACGGCATCTTCGGGCCGCAGGCAGGAGGGAATGCCCATGCGAACGTCGGTTTTCGTCGGAACGAGCCTCGACGGCTTCATCGCTCGGCCGGACGGGACCCTCGACTTCCTTTCGGCGGGCGAAGCGGAGCCCGAGCCGTACGGTTTCGAGGAGTTCCTCTCGACGGTCGACGCGCTCGTGATGGGGCGCAACACCTACGACGTCGTTCTGCCGTTCCCGACGTGGCCGTATGGCGCCAAGCCCGTCTTCGTGCTCAGCAGCCGCCCGCTGCCCCCGCCTCCGGACGGCGCGATCGTCGAGGGCATCTCCGGAACGCCGCCCGAGGTGCTTTCAGCGCTCTCTTCCCGCGGGTTCCGGCACGTCTACGTGGACGGCGGCGCCACGATCCAGGCCTTCCTGCGGGCGGGCCTCGTGCAGCGCCTCGTCGTCTCCCGCGTCCCGGTCCTCATCGGCGCGGGAATCCCCCTTTTCGGTGCGCTGGACCGGGACATCCAGCTCCGGCACGTCGCGACGCGCCAGTTCTCGAGCGGTCTCGTCCAGAGCGAGTACGAGGTCGCGCCCCTGGCGCCCGTGGCGGCGGACGGCGTGTGGACCCGCGTCGCGGGCTGACCCCGGCAGCTCTTCAGCATGCGATCCGTCCTGCTCGCCCTTCTCGTCCTCATTGCGGCGGCGCGAGGCTCTTCCGAACCGCAGCAGGGCCGTGACCCGCTCGTTCCGCAGAGTCCTCCGGCCCTCTCCGTCCTGTTCGTCGGCAACAGCCTGACGTTCGTCAACGACGTCCCGGGCCTCGTGCAGAAGCTCGCGGCGTCCTCCACGGTGCAGGCGCGCCTCACGGTGCACTCCGTCACCAGCGGTGGCGCGCGCCTCGAGGACCACTGGCGAAAAGGGGAGGCGGCGCGCGCGCTGCGCAAGCGCAGACCCGACGTCCTCGTCATTCAGGGGCAGAGCACCGAGCCTCTCAACCGGGCGACCGACTTCACGCGTTACGCCAGGCTCCTGAAGGCCGAAGCCGACGCGGTCGGCGCCCGGACGATCCTGCTTCAGACCTGGGCGCGGCCAGCCGGCGACCCGTTCTATACGCGGCCCGCATCCGGTGGGTCGCCCGCGGCCATGCAGGCGCGCCTGAACGAGGCCTACGACTCCCTCGCCCTGAGCCTGAATGTGGACGTGGCCCGGGTCGGCGAGGCGTTCTCGCTCGTTCAGCAGCAGTCACCCGAGATATCCCTTCTCGACGGTTCGCAACATGCGACGCGCGCCGGGTCCTATCTCGCCGCGGCCGTGGTCTTCCGGGCGCTCTATCGCAGCTCGCCCGTAGGTGCGTCCTTCAGCGCGGGCCTTCCGCAAGCCACGGCCAGCACCCTCCAGCGCGCGGCGGACGCCGTACCGCAGGGCATACCGTAGCCCGGTCCCGGCCCGCGCGGGAGTCGGGCCGCCTGGCGCGGTCGGGTAAGCTTTTCCGAACCAAGAGGAGGACCGCATGCAGCTCGGCGTGTTTTCGATCAGCCTGGCCGTCAAGGACATCGAGGCCTCCCCCGCGTTCTACGAGAAGTTCGGGTTCAGCGTCTTCGGCGGGAACGCCGCCCAGCACTGGCTGATCCTGAAGAACGGCGATCACGTGATCGGGCTGTTCCAGGGGATGTTCGAGAAGAACATCCTCACGTTCAATCCCGGGTGGGACAGCAACGCCCAGAGGCTCGACTCCTTCACCGACGTTCGCGAGCTGCAGCGCCAGCTGAAGGCCCAGGGGGTAACGCTCCGGCAGGAGGCGGACGAGAGCACGACGGGGCCGGCGAGCTTCGTCGCAGAGGACCCCGACGGCAACCCGATCCTCTTCGACCAGCACGTCTGAGAGGCCCGCGCGGGCGCGGGAGGAACATGTATCGACCAGGCTCGGGGCTGGCCCTGCGACTCGGCGCGCTGGTCGGCCTGACACTCGTCGCATCGGGACCGCCCGCTCATGCCGCGGATCGCCCGCCGGACGCCACGAAGATGACCGGTTTCGTGGAACGGCAGATGCGGCTGTCGCGTATTCCCGGCCTGGCCCTCTGCGTCGTGCGGGGCGAGCAGGTCGTCTACGAGGCGGCCTTCGGCGAGGGGGGCGCACCGATCACGGTCGAGTCGCCGTTCCTGATCGGGTCCGTCACGAAGACGTTCACGGCCCTCGCGGTCGCGCAGCTGGCCGACGACGGCAGGCTCCGGTTCGACGACCCGGTCGGCGAGCGTCTGCCGGGGTTTGCGGTCGGTGGGGCGGATGCCGGGCGGTCGATCACGCTGCGCCACCTGCTGACGCACACGAGCGGGCTGAAGCAGTGGAGTGGCCACGACAGGCGCGCTCAGCGCGAGGGGCGTTTCGACCACATCACACCGGCCAGGCCTCCGGGAGCCGCGTTCGAGTACTCGAGCCTCAACTACATCGTCCTCGGGAAGGTCGTGGAGGCGGTCTCGGGGATGCCGTACGAGGCGTTCCTGCGGCGCCGCGTCTTCGAGCCGCTGGAGATGACGAGCAGCTTCGCGTATCTCGAGCCCGCAGGCCCGGGCCGGATCGGTCGGGGGCACTGGTATCTCTTCGGGCTGACGATTCCCCGCCGGGAGCCCCTGCCGCCGGGTCCGCTCGTGCCGGCCGGCTATGTGGCCTCGAGCGCGCGGGACCTCGGCAACTACCTCGGGATGCTGCTGGGCGGGGGGAGATTCAGGGGCAGGCAGGTCGTCTCGACGGAGGCGCTCAGGGAGATGCTCACGCCGTGGGACGGCGGAAAGAGCGGCGCGGGGATGGCCTGGGGAATCGGCAGTACCCGGATCGGCCACGCCGGAAACACGGCCACCTTCAGCGCCCGTCTCGCGATGCTGCCCCCGGAGGGTTACGGCATCGCGCTCCTGGCGAACGTGAACAGCGGCCCGTTCGTTCCGGGCACGGCGGCGGTGATGGACGGCGTCGTCCGGATCCTGCGCGGGGAGGACGTCGATTCCGTCCGTCCCGACGAGATCCTGCTCAAGCTCGGCGTGCTCGCCCTCGTCTTCGCCGGCGCGGTCCGAATGCTCCTGGCCTTCCGCCGGTGGTCGGGCCGGGGGTTTCCGCATCGGCTGAAGGCGTCCCGCCGTGCCGCGACGCCCCTCGTCACGGAGGCGGTGGCGGCGGGTCTCGTCCTGCTGGTCCTACCGCGGTGGATCGGCGTGCCCCTGCTCACGATCGGGGAGTACTTCCCCGATCTCGGCATCGCGATCCTCGCCGGCGTCGTGACCGGAGCGGCGGGTGCTCTGATGAGGGCCTTCCTCCTCGCGGAGGCGGCCCCGTCGCAGCGCTCGCCAGATCGAGCTAGACCACCCTCTCCGTCATCGGGGGCGCGTCCCGGCGGCCGCGGGCGGGTCCGCGAGCCCGGCGTCGAGCCGGAAGACCGGCAGGAGCCCGACGGATTCGTCCCAGTAGGGCGTCCGTGAATAGAAGAAGCGGTAGCGCTCGCGCGCGTCTGCGGCGAACTGCGGGTCCGCGAGCTTCGCCTTCCACTCGGCCGCCAGCTTCGGGTCCTTCCTCAGCATCTCCTCGGCGAGGGGATCGAGGACGCGGGCGTCGATGTACTCCTTCATCTCGAGGGCGGAGGAGAGATCGCCCCACGCGAAGAGGGAGTCGGGCCCTTCCGGCTCGAGGAGGTGCATCGCCACCGGGGCGAGAGGGTCGTCGAGCGGGACGTAGAGCGATCCGGCCGGAACCGTCCGGGTCTCGACCGCCTTCGCGATCCGCGCGCTCACCCTCACGCGCCCCTGGTACGGCGCGTTCTCGAGCTTCACCTCGCTCGCCCGGTAGGTGCCGACGGGAAGAGTGCGGGGCGCGTCGAGCCTCGTGAAGCGGATGCCGTGGGCGGCGAGCTTCTCCTCGATGCGCGGCCAGCCGGCCGGCACGAGGTAGGCCGCCGGGCGCGGCGCCGTCGCGGTGGCCTTCGCGTGGCGGTAGACGGGCATCGGGACGCTCATCGGCTTCGTCGGGTCGTAGACGAGGCGCCGCCGTCCCGTGACGGGAGAGACGACCTCGGACCAGGCGAAGCCGGGAAAGTCGATCTTCTCGGGCCGCGAGGTGTCGGTCACGGCGGCGAGGACGAAGGGTGAGCCGACGGGCGACTTTCTTGCGGCCTCGAGAGCGGAAGCGCGCGCCTCCTTCAGCGGCTTCGGGGCGGCACCGACACGGGCGAGGAGGGCCGAGAGGAAGGCTTCGTTCGCGCGCACCCTTTCGCCGTACGGCTTCAGGGCGTGCATCTCGACGAGGACCGAGGGTATCGAGCGCAGCGGCATGTAGCCGGTGCCGTAGCGCGGCTCGGTGGGGCCGAGGTCGATCCCCTTCGCCGGGTCGAGCGGGTCGATCCAGTCGATGTAGGGAGAGGTTTTCCAGCCCGCCTCCTCCACCTCGGCGAGGGCAGGGCGCATGACCGTCTCGAGCCAGGCGCGGAGCGGCTCGGGCGTGGCGGGCTCGCCGCCGTACGAGACGGTGACCGTCGGCTGGGCGTCGGAGCCGTCGGTGACGTGGTTGTCCACGAGGAGGTCCGGGCTCCAGGCGGATACGAGCGAGAGCAGCGCGCGGGTCTCGGGGGCATCGGCCTTCAGGAAGTCCCGGTTGAGGTCGTAGCCCATCGTCGTCGTCCGGAAGCCCATTCCTTCGACGGGCCCGTTCTGGTTCGGGCGGTTCCACTTCGAGACGCGCTCGTGGCCGTCGACGTTGTAGATCGGGACGACGAGAAGCGTCAGCGTGTCGAGGAGGTCGGGACGGTTCCCGAGCGCCATGTCGCGCAGGAGGATCAGGCACGCGTCCTTGCCGTCCGGCTCGCCGGGGTGGATGCCGTTCAGGACGAGGACGACGGGCTTGCCCGACTTCGCGGCCGCTTCCGGGGTGAACGCCCCGTCCTTCGAGGCGACGAGGAGGGGCATGGGCCGTCCCTCGGCGGTCGTCCCGTAGAACGAGAGCGACAGGTACGGCGAGGTCTTCTCCAGCCGCCTCAGGAACGCGATCGTCTCCTCGTAAGACGGCGTCCCGCGGAAGGCGTTCAGCTCGACCTTCGTGTAGTGGTCGGGCGGAATCGGGACCTTCGGCCGTCCCTGGGCGCCGAGCGGCGCCGCGAGGCAGACAGCGAGAGCGGCGGGAATCGCGAGGGTCGCGGCGGGGAAGGTCGGACGCATCCGCGGAGGTTAGCGCGGGGCGAGGGCCGGCGCGCTGCCGGCGCGGCGGAGGTATTCTTCGCTGCCTGGGCCCCTCGGGGCGCCATTCCCCGAAGAAGGAGCACGTGACCGCGATGAAACGCACCCTCGTCGCCCTCGCCGCCGCCCTCGCCCTCATCGCGACCGCCGCCTCCGCCGCCCCGGGGCCCGGAAACACCGCTCCGAGAAAAGGCCCCTCGTGCTGCGCCGAAGCCGAGACGGCCGAGCCGAAGTGCGACCCCGTATCCAAGTCCGCTGTGACCCTCACGGGCACCGTCCTCTGCGAGCACTGCGACCTCCACGTGGCCAGGAGCTGCAACCCAGTCTTCAAGGCCGACGGCCGCGAGGGATACCTGCCGTTCTGCCCGGGCACCAGGGACGTGGACGCGATCAAGTCCGCCGCCGGGAACGGCAAGGTGAAGCTCGAAGTGAAGGGGACGGTCTGCAAGATGAAGGACGGCAAGGAGCTGCTGGTGGTCGCGTCCTTCGCGAAGAAGGGATAGGGCTGGTGGAGCCGTGGTGAGCAAGCCCCGAACCCCTCGCCGATCGGCAGGCCGGCTCCTCGCCGGCGTTCTCCTCGCCAGTGCCTCACTCGCTGCCCTTGCCGCGGGGCAGCCCTCGTTGAACGTCTACTTCCAGTCGACGCTCAAGGACGCGGGCTACCAGAAGCAGGTCTTCCAGAAGGTCGCGGGCCTCTGGAAGGCGCCTTCGACGTTCCCGGCAGTGGGGAAGAAGTGCGTCGTCCAGGCCGTCATCAGCAGGGACGGACGGGTCCAGAACGCGTTCGTCTCGATGGAGTCGGGCGTGAAGGCATGGGACAAGGCCTCGGTCGCGGCGGTCGAGAAGGCGTCGCCGTTCCCGCCCCTCCCCGCTTCGTACCAGCACAAGACCCTCGAAGCCCACTTCCACGTCGCGGTCGTCCCGTAGGCCCGCGCCCCGCCCCCGAAGCCGCTTTGCCGGCGCCGGTAGCCCCGGCTCCCCGTGTAGAATCCTCGTTTGATGCGCCTTCGGCCACTTGACCGTTCATTACGAGAGCAGACCACGAGGGAGGATCTTCCTGAATGAGTGAGAAACCGTTCCAGCCGTTCGTGCCGGCGAGCTCCACGATGTCGGAGTTCACCGTACGGGCGCTCGTCCTCGGGCTTCTGATGGCCGTCATTCTCGGCGCGGCCAACGCCTACCTCGGCCTGAAAGCCGGGATGACGATCGCCGCGACGTACCCGGCCGCCGTCATCGGCATGGCCGTCCTCCGGATCTTCAAGGGCTCCCTCCTGGAGGAGAACTTCGCCCGAACCGTCGGCTCCATCGGCGAGTCGGTCGCGGCGGGCGCCATCTTCACCATCCCGGCGTTCGTCATCCTCGGGATGTGGAAGTTCAACGGGTTCGACATGAAGGAATACGGGGTTGCGACGGCCCTGATGATCCTCGGCGGCTTGCTGGGCATCTTCTTCGTGACGATCCTGAGACGCGTCATGGTCGAGGACAAGGGGCTGCCATTCCCCGAGTCGGTCGCCGCGAGCGAGATCCACAAGGCGGGTCAGCGCGGGGCCGACGCCGCCATCCAGCTCTTCAAGGCGATGGGCGTCGGGGCCGTCATCAAGCTCCTCGGTGACGCGGGCGTCTTCCGCGCCTCGAACGACTTCCACGTCGGCGTCGGCAGGCTCAAGGAGAGCTTCGTGCGGCTCGGCCTCACGAAGGACGCGAACACCATCTCCGCCGGCGGCATCACGACGATCTCGGCCCCGGCCGCCACGCCCGCCTACATGGGCGTCGGCTACATCATCGGACCCGAGCTCGGCGCGCTGAACTTCGCGGGCGGCCTCCTCGCGTGGGGGCTCTTCGTCCCGCTCCTCGTCTTCTTCCTCGGCCCGAACCTCATCGACAAGTACACCGACGCCTCGGGCGTCCAGAACTGGGCCGGCCTCGCGGGCCACCTCTACCGCTACATCGTCCGGCCCATCGCGGTCGGCGGGATGCTCGTCGGCGCCTGCTTCACCCTCTGGAAGATGCGCAAGAACCTCATCTCGGGCATCAAGCGCGGGGTGGCCGACGTGAAGAAGTCGGCGGCGGCGTCCGAGGCGACCGAGCGGACCGAGAAGGACCTCTCCTTCAAGGTCGTCCTGATGGGGATCGCGGCGGTCTTCGTCCTGATGGTCGCCCTCTACTACTTCTTCACCGGCGTCCTCGGCGGCGCGCTGCTGGCGGCGGTCGTCATGCTCGTCACCGGCTTCTTCTTCGCGGCCGTCTCCGGGAACCTCGTCGGGCTCATCGGCTCGTCGAACAACCCGATCTCGGGCCTCACCCTCGCGACGACGATCGTCGCCGCGCTCACGATGGTCATCATCGGCGTCAAGGGCGCCGAGGGCGTCGCGGCGGTCCTCGCCGTGGCCGCGGTCGTCTGCGTCTCCTCCGCCGTCGCGGGCGAGATGCTCCAGGACCTGAAGGTCGGACACATCCTCGGCGGTACCCCGTGGAAGATGCAGGTCGGCGACGTCATCGGCGTCGTCATCGCCGGCGCCGTCATGTTCTTCCCGCTCTACCTCCTCCACACGTCGGACCTCGCCAGCAACCCCGGCATCGGCGGCTTCGGCGGCAAGAACCTCCCGGCCCCGCAGGCGGGCCTCATGGCGGCCCTCTCGCAGGGGATCGTCGGCGGCGAGATGGCCTGGCCGCTCGTCCTCGTCGGGATCGCGATGGGGATCACGCTGATCCTCGTCCGCGTCAAGAGCCCGATGCTCTTCTCGGTCGGCATGTACCTCCCGCTCGAGACGACCTTCGCCATCTTCATCGGCGGCCTCATCCGCGGCTTCGTCGACAAGCTCGCCGGCAAGCGTGACTTCAACGCGGCCCAGAAGGCGCGCGTGGAGAACGCGGGCGTCCTCGCCGCGTCCGGCCTGATCGCGGGCGAGGCCCTCGTCGGCCTCCTCGTCGCGGGCGTCGTGGCCTTCCGCTCGGACAACACGTTCCCGACGATCGCGGCGTTCGCGCCGGTCGCGCCGTGGCTCGCGATCCCGGTCGTTGCCCTCCTCGCGGCGTACCTCATCTACGTCCCGCTCGGCAAGGCAGGCGCGGCCGACGAGCCGGCGCCGCCGACGGCGGTCATGTAGCCCCGGGAATCCCAACGTTCCGGTCGAAGGCCGCGGCGCACGCCGCGGCCTTCGTGTTTCCGGAAGCCGCGATGGTCCGTGCCATGATGACCGGGTCGTGGACGCCGAACGGCTGCTGCAGGTGGTCAAGGGGGCTTGTGACCGCGCAGGGTCGCGGTGGGCCGTCATCGGCGGTATCGCGATGAACGCGTACGGCTACGCGAGGGCAACAGTGGACTTCGACATCGTCGCGGAGGAGCAGCACCGCGCCCACCTCGTCGACGCGCTCGCCGCCGAGGGATTCCGGGTCCTCAACGACGTCGAGGGTTTCACGAATCTCCTCCACGCGGACACGGCGCTCGGGCGGCTCGACGTGATGTGGCTGGAGCGGCAGACGGCCGAGCGCATCCTCGACCGGGCGCGTCCGTTGCGGGACAGCGGCGGCCTGGCGATCATGGTTCCGGCTCCCGAGCACATGGCGGCGATGAAGGTGCGATCGATCCAGTGCCAGCCCACGCGCGTCTTCCGGGACGGCGCCGACCTCCAGCACCTCCTGACCCTCCCGGAGCTCGACCATAATGAGGTGCGTGGCTACTTCGAGAAGGCGGGGCTCAGTGACCTCTACGACAGACTACGCGGTCCGGTGTGAACCGCTCGACCTCGAGTTGCTCCCTTCCGCGACCGGAGCGGCCGCGACGGCCCTCGAACGCCAGCGCCCGGGCGGCCTCCCTTACCGCGAGTACTTCGGCTTTCTGAAGCAGTTCTCGCGAACCGAGGAGCAGCTGCGCGTTCTACCGCTGTCCACCGGGTCCCGCTTCACGCTGGACTGAGACGCTCGCAGAAGGCGGGCCGGTCGCGTCGATCCGCTACTCGTCGACGAGCGACTCCGTGGCGACGGCCGTACGCCCGGAAGCGACGTCGCGGACGGTGGCGACGATGCGATGGGAGCCCGGGCGGGTGCGGACGAGCCCCGTGATGGGCACCTCGCGGCCGGCCGTCTCGGCGAACCTGGCGGCCGGCACGGAGATGGTGTGGCGCTCGGGCGCCAGCTCGGAGCGGCCGCCAGCCTCGTCGACGGCGGCGATGGTGACCTCGACGACGGCGGTCCGAAGGTCGCCGTCGGGGGCGAACGTCAGCTCGCCGGACGGGACGGAGAGCTGCCACTGCGTGACGCGGCGCCGGGAGAAGGCCCCCTCGGGACGCGGCGTCCCGAGGGTGAGGCGGACGCGGAACGCCGAGGCCGGCGGCGGGGAGAGGAGCGCGGACTCGGCGAGATCCCGCGCCGCCTGCCCGTCGCTGCGGGCGCCGACGCTCGACCGCGTCTTCAGCACGACGCCCGGGCGTGTGCAGGAGACGTCGACCTTGACGACCTTCCCTTCGGCGAGGGCCCCGGGCAGGGAGACGCCGACGGAGTACCAGTCGCTCGCGTCGCGCCAGAGCGTCTCGAGACCGACCGAGAACGAGTTGGCCCTCTCGAGGAACGAGCCGCCCGTCGCCTCGGCGAGCGTCGCCATGGCGGGGCGCCGGTTCGAGGTCGAGACCCACGCGCCGGCCTCGCGCCGCTCGCTGAGCTCGACGTCCAGCTCCCCCTCGAACCCCATCGCGTCGACGACGTCGACGGAGACACCGCTCCGGTTCGCGGCGGAGAGGAGATCGTCGAGCTGGCGGCGGAGCGTCGTATCGAACTGGCGCAGCGACGTGACACCGAAGGCGATCTGCGCGAGCGTCTGGCCGGGGGTGCTCTCCCAGCCCGGCGTCACGAGGAGCATCCGGCGGCGCCCTGGCCGGCCGGCGAGGGCGGAGATCGTCCGGGCCAGGTCCGCGAGGCTGGAGCGGCTCCGGACCCGCTCCTGCTCGGAGTAGTTCCTCACGATCGTGGCGCGCAGGTCCGAGGGTGCGCCCCGCCCCGACCGGCCGGTCTGCAGCCGGGCTTCCTGCTCGACCGCGGAGGCGGCAGTGCGGAACTCGCGCTCGCGGGCGAGGCCCTTCGGGAGGATCTCCTCGAGCCGCGAGAGACCGTCGAGGAGCGCCTCGTGCGAGGAGGTGAACGGGACGAGAACGTTCGTGCTCCCGTCGTAGGAGACGATCGAGGCCTCGTCCGTCGGGCCGAGCCGGTCGACGAACGCGCGCAGCCCCTCGATCACAGGACGCCTCTGCCAGGGGAGGAGCCTCGCGTCGTCGAAGTAGAAGAGGAACTGCCGCGGGACGACGGTGGCGTCCCCGGTCTCGGGGGCCGGTCCGGGCGCGCCGGAAACCTGGCTGATCTGAGCGCCGGCGATGCGGGCGAAGAAGTCCACGGAAAGGACGCGCCCGCCGATCCTCACGACGATCTCGTCGCGGCGCAGGTCGGTCACGGAGCGGCCGCCCTGCGTGGCGACGACGTCGAGGTCGAGAACGGTCACGTCGACAGACGCCTGGACGCGGGGCGGGTCTCCGCCCGAGGAGGGGAGCGCCGGCCGTGCCGCCGCGGCGGAGAGCAGGACGAACGCAAGAGCGAACGAGGGAGGGCGGGAAGAGGGGCGCCGGGGGAAGAGGGCAGGATCGCGTCGTATCGACATGGAGAGCTGCAGCGGATTCACGCACGGGATGTGCCACGCGGAGCGTCCTCCGGGAGGGGCGTGAGCGCGTGCCGGGCGTGCGAGACTGGCCGTGTGACCGAGATCGAGCCTGTCGCGCCCGAGACCCCGTCGCCCTCCGAGCCCGTCCCCGCCCGCGCGGACGAAGCCCGCAAGGGGCTGCTCGTCTTCTTCGCCCTCGTCGCGCTCGGGAGCGGCATCTTCCAGGGCCTCCTCCTCCGCTCCCCGAAGCCGATGGAGGCGCACCCGTGGCTCGTGTACGGCCTGATGTGGGTGCCGGGGCTCGCGTCGATCGTCTGCCGGCTCGTCTTGCGGGAGGGGTTCCGGGACGTGTCGTTCCGCGTGGGGGGCCGGGCGGGGTGGAAGTCCATGGGTCTCGCGTGGGTCGGGCCGCTCGTCCTGGGGTCGGTGGCCTACGGTCTCGCCTGGGCGACGGGCCTGGCGCAGTTCGAGATTCCGGCTCTCGCGGAGGCCGGGCTGTCCTCGCTCGCGCCGCCGATGAGGTTCGCGGTCCTCGTCGGCCTGTCGATGACGCTCGTCTCCTTCCTGAGCCTCTTCTCGGCCGCCGGGGAGGAGATCGGCTGGCGCGGCTACCTCCTGACCCGCCTGATCGAGGCCGAGGTCCCGAGGCCGGTCCTCGCCAGCGGTCTCATCTGGGGCGCCTGGCACCTGCCCCTCCTCCTGGGAGGAAAGTACCCCTCGGGTCCGAACCGGCCGCTCGCCGCGGTCGTCCTCGTCTTCACCGCCGCCGGCCTGAGCTTCGTCCTCGCCTGGATGCGCCTTTCGACGGGGAGCGTCTGGCCGGCGATCGTTCTTCACGCGGCCTGGAATGCCGTGATCCAGGGGACGTTCGACGTCTCGACGAGGGAGCCGTCGATCTGGGTCGGCGAGACGGGACTGCTGGTCGCCGCCGCGGCGCTCGCGGTCGCCTGGCTCCTCGCGAGGAAAGCCTACGAGGCCCGCCGGACGCCCGGCGAGGCCCCCTTCGCGACGATTCCCGGCCTCGCGGGTTGAGACCAACGAGGACGGGTGCCAGGCGTGAAATCGTGTATTGTTAAACAATACACGATTTCACGCCTGGCACGGAATGGGGTGCGGGGGGACCGGCCACCGGCCCGAAGGGCCGGGGTCCCCCCGCGAGCGCTTCAGATGACGCCGAACTCCCGGCCGACGGTCTTGAACGCCTCGACGGCCTCGTCGAGGTCGGCGGTCGAGTGGACGGCCGAGATCTGGCACCGCAGGCGCGCGTGGCCCTGGGGGACGACGGGGAAGCCGAAGCCCGAGACGTAGACACCCTTCTCGAAGAGCGCCGCCGACATCGCGAGGGCCTTCGCCGTGTCGCCGACGATGACCGGGACGATCGGGTGGACTCCCTTCGGGATGTTGAATCCAGCGTCGGTCATCTTCGTCCGGAAGTGGGCCGCATTCGCGCGAACCCGCTGCACGGGAGTGGGGTCTTCCATCAGCATCCGGAACGCCTCGAGCGAGGAGGCGGTGACGGCGGGGGGGAGGGCGTTCGAGAAGAGGGTCGTCCTCGAGCGCTGCCGGAGGAGCTCGACGAGGGGGCCCGGGCCGGTCGTGAAGCCGCCCGCGGCCGAGCCCATCGCCTTGCCGAGCGTCGAGGTGAAGACGGCGACCTTCCCGTGGACGCCGGTCTCCTCCGCCGAGCCGCGGCCGGTGGCGCCGAGGACGCCCGTCGCGTGGGAGTCGTCGACGACGAGAAGGGTGTCGTGCCTGGCGCAGAGGTCGACGAGCTCGGGGATCGGACCGACCTCGCCTTCCATGGAGAAGACGCCGTCGGTCATGTAGAGGCGGCGCCGCTGGGCCTGGGAGTCGACGAGCGCCTTCTCCGACGCCGCGAGGTCGCCGTGCGGCAGGACGTAGCGCTTCGCCTTGCAGAGGCGGATGCCGTCGATGATGGATGCGTGGTTGAGGCCGTCCGTGAGGATGGCGTCCTCCTCGCCGAGGAGAGGCTGGAAGAGCCCTTCGTTGGCATTCCAGCAGGACATGTAGAGGATCGTGTCCTCGGTGCCGAAGAAGGCCGAGATCGTCCTCTCGAGCTCCTTGTGGAGCTCCTGCGTCCCGCAGATGAAGCGGACGGAGCCGAGGCCGTTGCCCCAGCGCTCGAGGGCCTTCTTGGCAGCCTCGACGATGCGCGGGTGGTTCGCGAAGCCGAGGTAGTTGTTGGAGGTCAGCATCAAGACCTCGCGGCCGTCGACGCGGACGCGGGCCCCGGTGGGCCCCTCGAGGACGCGCTCCTTCTTGTAGGTGCGAGCTTCCTTGAGGGCCTCGATCTCGGTGCGGCAGTAGTCGATGAGGGCGGTGCTCATGACCGGCCAGAATACCAGCGCCCCGCGGGTGCGGGGCGCTCGGAGTCCGAGGATGGGCCGGGACGAAGGGCTACTTCTTCGCCTTCTTCGGGGCGGGCCTCTTCGGAGCAGGCTTCGCGGCCTTTTTCGGAGTGGGCTTTCCAGCCTTCTTCGGAACGGGCCTTTTCGGAGCGGGCTTCTTCGGAGCAGCCTTCGCCGGGGCGGGCTTCTTCGGGGCGGCCTTGGCCGGGGCCGCCTTGACGGGAGCGGGCTTCGCCGGCGCGGGGGCCTTTCCCTTTTCCCGGGCTCTGAGCAGCGCGATCTTCTCCTTGACCTTCTCGTCGACGTCCGACATGCGGACGTACTCCTCGTCGGGGTGAAGGTCGGAGGAGTGGAAGACGATGATCCTGTAACCGTCCGGGTCGAGGATCTCGGCCGAGCGGCCGGTGAACTCCTCCAGCGGCCCCCGGGTGACCGTCACACCCCTTTCCTTCAGGGCCGTCAGGCAGGCCTCGAGGTCGGCGGTGGACAGGGTCAGGGCTACCTGGTTGCGGGCCGGCACCTCGCCGGGGCGGAGCGGCGTCAGCTTGACGAGGACGGGACCCAGGCCGAACTCGACCCAGTCCTTCTCGAACCCCCCGATTTCGGGCAGGCCGAGCGTTTCCCCGTAGAAGCGGCGAGACCGCGAAAAATCGCTGGCGGCGACATGCACCCGCCGCAGGGCCACGAACATCTCTACCTCCCGAGTGGTGCACCAGCGGCCAGGCCGTGGCCGGATCGCCGCCGGTCTCTCAGACGTTCCCCGGGGAGTGATTCCCCTGACATGCCTCTTTACCAGAAAGTGATTGACTTTTCAACAACTTTCGTGTTTATGCCCCATTCCGCAGGGGTCGACCCAGACGCTCCCGTCGGGACCCCACTCCCTCTTCCAGACCGGCACCCGTGCCTTGATCTCCTCGATTCCGGCCCGGCAGGCGGCGAAGGCCTCCTCCCGGTGCGGGCCCGACGCGGCGACGACCACGGCCACCTCGCCGACCGTCAGCCGGCCGATCCGGTGCCTCATGACGAGCCTGACGGTCGGGAAGCGGGCCGCGAGGTCGGCCTCGATGCGCTCCATCTCCTTCTCCGCCATCGGTTCGTAGGCCTCGTACTCCATTGCCTCGACGGCCCGCCCGTCCGCGTTGTCCCGGACGACGCCGACGAAGAGGGTCAGTCCCCCGTCGCCGTCCCGCCGGGCCTCGGAAAGGAGGACGGCCGGATCGAGGGGGGACCGGGTGACGCGGGCCACGCTCAGCCCCCCGCCACGGGCGGCAGGAAGGCCACCGTGTCGCCGGGACGGACCGGATCGGTATCCCGGGCGAACTGCTCGTTCACGGCGACGAGGATCCGCTTCCCGAGCCGGGTGGCGGAAGGGGACACCAGGAGGAACGCCTCGCGCAGGGCTCCGACCGTCGTCCCGCCAGGGCCGCTCTCGGGCACCTCGAGGACACGTGTATCACCGAGCTCGTCCCTGAGGGACGCGAAAAGGAGAATCTCGACCCGCATGGGCCGGGATCTTACAGTCGCCTGGCCGCTAGAATGCCCGACGCACCAGGAGGCGACATGACCCAGACGCCGGGGCGGCTCAGCGGAAAGAAAGCCCTCGTGACGGGGGCTTCGCGTGGGATCGGACGGGCGATCGCCCTGCGCCTCGCGGCCGAGGGGGCCGTCGTGGCCCTCGGGGTGAGGAAGGCGGAGGACGGCGACCCGCTCGTGGCCGAGATCGCCGCGGCGGGCGGGACGGCCGTGGCGGTCCTCCTCGACGTGACCGACGCGGCCTCGGTGGCGACCGGCGTCGAACGGGCCGCGCGGCCCGAGCGGCGCCTCGACATCGTCGTCAACAACGCCGGGTTGGCCGGTCAGACCCCTCTCGACGGCGACGAGCGGTCGGACCTGGCCTTCGAGCGGATCTTCGACGTCAACGTCACGGGGACGTGGCGGGTCCTTCGCGCCGCCCTGCCGTTCCTCGTCGAGGGGGGGCGGGTCGTCAACATCTCGTCCGTCTCGGGACGTTTCGGCGTCCCGGGGCAGTCGGGATACTGCGGAGCCAAGCACGCGGTCATCGGCGTGACCCGGGCGCTGGCGCTGGAGCTCGCCCCGAAGAAGATCACGGTCAACGCGGTCTGTCCCGGGTGGGTCGACACCGAGATGGGGCGGTACGGCATCCGGGGCTACGGCAAGGCGATGGGCCTCACGGAAGCGGAGGCCTTCGCCGCGGCGGGGAAGATGGCCCCCCTCGGACAGGTCCTCGTGCCGGAGGAGGTGGCCGGCCTCGTCGCCTGGCTCGTCTCCGACGACGCACGCAACGTCACGGGCCAGTCGATCGTCATCGACGGCGGGCAGGTGATGCCCTGAGGACGACGAAGGCGGTCTTCCTCGACGCGGGAAACACGCTCCTTTCGGCGAATCCGCCGGTGGAGCAGGTCTACGGCGAGGTCTTCCGCCGCTGGGGGGTCCCCGTCGCAGACGGGGACGTCCTCGCGGCGCTCCACGGTACCTGGGGCCTCGTCGCCGCCCGGCAGGCGCGGGGCGAGACGCGCTGGGGGCACGAGGGCGGGGAGCGGGGCTTCTGGCGCAGCTTCGTCCAGGAGGTCTTCACGCGGGTCGGCGGCGGACCGCTCCCGGAAGGGCTCCTCGACGACCTCGTCGACCACTTCGCCCGGCCGGAGAGCTGGAGCCTCTACCCGGAAGTCCTCGAGGTCCTCGAGGCCCTCCGCGAGAACGGGCTGAAGCTCCTCGTCGTCAGCAACTGGGACTCGAACCTCCCCGCCCTCCTCGACCGCCTCGACCTGACGCGTCATTTCGACGGTGTCGTCGTCTCGGCCCTCGTCGGATCCTCCAAGCCGGCGCGGGAGATCTTCGAAACGGCCCTCGCTCTCGCCGGGGTGGCCGCCCACGAGGCGCTCCACGTCGGCGATTCGCCGTCGGAGGACTACGAGGGCGCCCGCAGCGCCGGCCTCCCCGCCCTGCTTCTCGACCGCGCGGGACTCGGCCACGACGGTTTCGAGAGCATCCGGTCCCTCCAGGAGATCCTGCCCCGGGTCGCCCCGTGAGTTCCCGGCGGACGCCCGCCCAGAGGAGCCGTTCATGAGCCTCTTTCGAACGAAGCCGATCGACCAGCTCGTCGCCGAGGGGAGCGACGAGGGGACCGGGCTGAAGCGCGAGCTGACGGCCGCGGACCTGATGGCCCTCGGGATCGGCGCGATCATCGGCGCCGGGATCTTCGCGACGCTCGGGACGGCGTCGTCCGGTGGGGGCACACTGCCCCCCGCGGGCCCCGGCGTCGTCGTCTCGATCCTCCTGACGGCTCTGGCGTGCGGCTTCTGCGGCCTCTGCTACGCCGAGTTCGCGAGCCTCGTCCCGGTCGCCGGGTCGGCCTACACCTACAGCTACGCCACGCTCGGCGAGCTCGTCGCGTGGATCATCGGTTGGGACCTGATCCTCGAATACGCCGTCGGGAACATCGCCGTGGCGATCTCGTGGGCCGCCTACTTCCGGCAGCTCCTCCTCGGCTTCGGGCTGGAGTTCCCCGCCTTCCTCGCCACCGACTACCGCTCGACGCTCCTCGCGGCCAAAGCGGTGGCGGGCGGGGGCGTCGGAGCGCTTTCCCCCGAGCAGTCGGTCGCCTACCAGGCGCACCTGCACCACCCGGAGCTCTTCGGGGTCCCGATCGTCTTCAATCTCCTGGCGGCGCTGATCACGGCGGCGATCACGATCCTCCTCGTGAGGGGGATCAAGGAGTCGGCCCGGGTCAACGACTTCATCGTCGTCCTGAAGGTCGCGACGCTCCTCTTCTTCGTCGCCGTCGGCGCCTTCTTCGTCAAGCCGGCGAACTGGCACCCCTTCTTCCCGGGCGGCTTCTCCGGGGTCTGGATGGGCGCCTCCCTCATGTTCTTCGCCTACATCGGCTTCGACGCGATCTCGACGGCGGCCGAGGAATGCAAGGACCCTGGCAGGGACATGCCGCGCGGCATCCTCGGGTCCCTGGCCGTCTGCACCGTCCTCTACGTGGCCGCGGCCCTCGTCCTCTGCGGGATGATCCCGTACACGAAGCTCGTGGGCGTGGCCGACCCGCTCGCCGCGGCGCTGGCCTACGTGAAGCAGGACTGGGCGGCGGGGATACTCGCCGCCGGCGCCGTCTTCTCGATGACGGCCGTCCTCCTCGTCTTCCAGCTCGGCCAGCCGCGCATCCTCATGGCGATGTCGCGCGACGGGCTCATCGGGCCCTGGTTCGGGAGGATCCACCCTAAGTACCGGACGCCGCACGTCGGGACGATCCTGACGGGCGTCTTCGTCGCGACGTTCTCGGCCGTCGCGAACATCGACGAGATCATCCAGCTGACGAACATCGGAACGCTCTTCGCGTTCGCCCTCGTCTGCATCGGGATCCTCGTACTGCGCTACAGGGAGCCGAACCGTCCGCGGAAGTTCCGGGTGCCGTTCGTCCCTCTCGTCCCGCTCCTGGGCATCGCGATGTGCGTCGCGCTGATGGTCAAGCTCCCGGCCCTGACCTGGGAGCGGTTCGTCATCTGGCTCGCTGTGGGGCTGGGGATCTACTTCCTCTACGGGAGGCGGCGGAGCCGGCTGGCGAGGGCGTGACGCGGTGTGGCGGGGGCCGCCGGGCGGCCCCCGCGAACACGGGCGGGACCTACTTCGCGGCAGGAGCCGCGAGCTTCGAAGGGACGACCGCGGTGAGCCTCGGGAGGGTCCGGGTCCGCGGGTTGCCGCTTGCGAGGATCTGCTCCTGGGTCGGGCCGCCGGGCGGGACGAGGACGTCGACCAGGGCCGGCGGGGTCGGGTCGGCCTCGTCGATCCCCCCGAACGTGTTGGCGGTCCGCCCGGGTGCCGTGCGCATGATGAAGAGGGGGTCCATCGGGGCGTCGGGCTTGAGGCCCGCGAGCTTGACGAGGTCGTACCGCCCCGTGACGTCGGCGCCGGACGAGGCGACGACGTATCCCCACTCCGCCTTCGCCGGACCGCCGAAGAACGTGTTCGGGACGAAGAAGCGGACGGCGCGCCCGCGGATCTCGACGACGGTCGGGAAGAAGACGGACTCGGCGACCTGGCGGGAGACCTCGCTCTTGATCCCGGCCTTCTGCTCGGAGGTCAGCTTCCCCGTCTCGCTCTCCGTCTCCCGCGCCGTGTTCCGCTCGACCTCGGCGTAGGTCCGCCGGAGGAGCGTGCCGGCCTGCTCCGGCAGAGGCGTCAGGCAGACCGCCTTCTCCCACCCGGTCGCCGGGTCGACCTCGACGTTCCGCCCCGGGAGCATCCGGGTGTTCCCCGAGCCCGGCGCGCCGTCGGTGTCGATGTAGACGTCGACGTTGAAGGTGTAGAAGCCGAGCTTGGCGACGTCGGTCATCATGGTGCCGCCGTCGTCGATCGGCCGCCGCTCCGTCTTCTGGGGAGCGCGCGCGAAGACGACCTCGAAAAACGTCCCGTCGGGCGTGTTCCGGGCCGAGAACGAGAGTATGTCGAGGTGCCCGCGCACGAGGTCGTTCTGCGACCTCACGGGGTACGTGAGGCTCCCGTCGCCGTGGTCGTCCTTCTCGGGATCCTTGAGGGTGAAGAGCTTCTCGTCGGCGGAGAGCGCGGTGGCGGCGGCTCCCGAGAGGAGAGCCACGACGACGGCACCCTGGAGGAGCGTGCGCCGGGGGAACGAAGCGGGCTTTGACATGGTGCAAGTGTGCCGCAGTCGGGGCCGGGAGGAAAAGAGAAAGGGCCCGGCGGCAGGTGCCGCCGGGCCCTTCGGGGCCCCTTCGGGCAGGGATCTAGAAGAGGATCTTGAGGTAGGCCTTCAGGCGCTGCTGGTCGAAGTCCCTCTTCTCGAGGCTGTTCCAGTTCCCGTAGCGGCCGGCAAAGCCGAGCGAGCCCACCGGGACGTGGACGTTGTTGGCCGTGTCCTGGCTCGCCTTCGTGGCGACGAAGCCGTCGCCGTAGTCGGGCTCGAAGGTGCCGAAGTTGTACTCGTAGACGAGGCCGCACTCGGAGAGGCCGCCGAGCGTGTAGCGGAACTTCGCGATGAGCTGGTTCTTCTGGTGCTTGCCGGAGGCCATCTCCATGAGGTTGTAGGCCTGGAACGCCGTGTTGCCGTCCTGCAGGTCCGCGTTGTAGTAGTTGTACTCGAGCGAACCGTAGAGGTCGCGGGTCCACTGGTACCCGGCGCCGACCTGCATCATGAAGTAGCTCAGGTCGCGGTCGTCGTCGGAGAGGCTGCTGAACGGCTTCCACTGGTAGCCCTGCTGGCCGTTCGCCCCGGTGACGACGCCGGGGTTGCCGAAGTAGTCGCCCGTCGAGTTGCCGGTGGAGTAGAAGTTCTTCTCGCCCTTGCAGCCGAGCGTCCCCGAGGTCGCGCAGTCACCGGCCTTGTACGGGAGGTACTTGGCGTCGTTCATGCGCTTGTCGGTCTCGTCGATGAACTTGATCTTGCCGAAGAGGTCGATCCCCTTGCCGGCTTCGACGACGTACTTGCCCTTGACGAGGCCGATCGTGGTCTTCTTGTCCTGGAACGGAGCGTAGGCCGACCGGTAGCTGCCCATGCCCGTCTGGGTATCCATCGCCGGGTAGAGCGTGTTGGTGATCGACTTGCTGTCGTCGCCCCACGCCTGCCAGTTCGTGTCGTAGGTGATGTAGGAGAACTCGCCCGCGAGCTCCAGCGCGCCCTTCTGGAAGGTCGGGGTGATCGTGAAGCCTTCCCAGCCGATGGCCGTCTCGGCCATCGGCTCGTTGAAGTCGGTGAACTGGTTGTCGACGTTGATCGTGGCGACCTGCTGGGCGTTCCCCTCCCAGCCGCCGTAGCCGATGACCGTCGGGTTGCCGCCGAAGACGCCGTACGTGGCGTTGCCCGGGCCGGGGAGCGCCCAGGTGCCGTCGTGGCCCTCGGTGAGGAGGACGTCCGACTCGCGGCGGGCGGCCAGCATCGAGACGTAGTCGGCGCCGATGTGGAAGGCTTCGACGTTGATCCCGAAGCCGCTGCCGCCGAGGTCGCTGAAGTCGAGGTTGAGCTTTCCGCTCCAGTCGTCGTGCTTGCCCGCGGGGACCGGCGAGTAGCCGTTGATGCCGAAGCTGGCGGGCGCCAGGTCGGTGGCGGACTCGTAGGTCGAGTAATAGAAGGCGGCCTTCGCGTCCACCGTGGCGCTCGGGTGGACCCCGAGCTTGGCGCCGTAGGTCGTGTTGCGGAACCGGAGCCGGGTGTTCTTCCCGTTGTCCCAGTTGATGTCCTTCTGGTCGACCTCGATGTCGTTGATCCACTGGACGAGGCCGCCGAAGTCCCAGGCCGAGCCGCCGGAGTACTTGAACTGGCCCACGTAGGCCCCGTCGGCCGCGTGGTAGTTGCCCGTGTTGTACGAGGGGCCGGCCCAGAGGCGCGGCAGGGAGATCCGGGCCGCGTCCCACGTGAGCGACTTGTCGAGGGCCGACCCCTGGAAGAGGAGGCCCTGGACGTTGTCGCGGTCGATGTACCGGATCCGGCCGACGACGTACGGGTCGAACATGCCCCAGTCGCTCGAGCCGATCGTGGCGGAGTCGAGCCAGCTGTAGCCGGGCGTGAGGGTGACCGCGACGCCGCGGAGCTTGATGTACTGGTTCGAACGCGGGTCGAACTCGCCGCAGCCGACCGAGGTGCCCGAGCCGGAGCAGTCCTCCGACGGCTGGCCGAAGCCCCCCATGTTCGTCCAGAAGTTCTGGTAGAAGCGGCTGTGGATGCGGGCCTGCACCTCGACGTACTTCGAGGGCTTCGCCTTGAGGAGGAGCTCGATCTCGGTTCCCTGGCCGTTGTCTCCCCAGCCCTCGCCCGGCGCGTCCTTGAAGCCGTAGAGGGCGCCCTGGTCCCGCTGGTTGCCCCAGAGCCACTTCGTGTAGGTCGTACCGCCGAGGGTGAAGGTGGGGCCCTGCTGCGCCAGGACCGTGCCGGAGGTGGCGACGGCGACGAGGAGCAGCGCGAGCCCGAGAGTCCGGAACGTGCGCGTCTTCATTCTTCCTCCCTTATCTGTATGAGATGGATCGTCGCGTCTACTTGCGGATCATCGACAGGGTCGCCATTTTCTTCGACGTCCCGTCGGCGTTGCACTCGTAGGCGAGCATCTTCTTCTGCTCGTCGGCCTCGCTCTTGTCGCCCGTCCCCTTGCCGGCGAGGACGTCCATGGCGTGCGGGTCGCAGTCGCCGTCGTTGCCGCCGCCGAAGCGGTGCTGCCCCTCGAACTCGTTGACCTTCCGGGTGAGGAGGTCGGCCTTGTCGGGGAAGCCCTCGTTCGACTGCACGACGACCTGGTAGCCCCACTTCGCCGGGTCACCGGCGCCGAGGTCCTTGATGGCGACGGAGCCGTTGATCGACCGGCCCATGCCCTTCGTCCGCACCGGGACGACGACGGCGCCCTTGGCCCAGCCGGCCTTCGTCTCGACCTCGCTCACGACGCGGCCCTGGGGCTGCGGCGAGAGGATGACGCACTTGTCCCACGCATCGGCAGCGGCGAACTCGACGTTCAGGCCCGGGAGAGCCTTCGTGAAGCCGCTCCCCTCCTTGTTGTCGGTGTCGATGAAGATGAAGATCATCTGCGTCGCGAACCCGCCGCCCATGCCCCACGGGTCCTCGAGCTTCCCGCCGATCGCGACGGAGAAGTCGGCCTTCTCGCCGGAGACCTTCATCTTGAACTCGGTCAGGTCGAACGAACCGGCCGTGTAGACCTTGTCGGTCGGGTACACGTAGTTGCCGGGGCCCTTGTCGTCGCCCGACGGGTCCTTGAAGGAGACCTCCTGCGCCAGCGCGGTGCCGGCGACCAGGGCGATCGCGAGGAAGAGGACGGAGTAGCGGAAACAGTTCTTCATTTCTTGCCTCCCTTTCGTTGAGATTCAGCCTTTGACGCTTCCGGCCGTGAGGCCGGAGACGAGGTACTTCTGGAGGTACAGGAACAGGGCCACGACGGGGATGGAGACGATGACGGCGCCGGCGGCGAAGAAGCCCCACTGCTGGGAGAAGCCGCCGACGAAGAAGCGAAGGCCGACCGGGGCCGTGTACATGCTCTCCTTGTCGATGAGCGTGGCCGCGAGGATGAATTCGTTCCAGCCGGTCATGAAGGAGAAGAGGGCGGTGACGGCGACGGCCGGCTTGGCGAGGGGAAGGACGATCCGCCAGAAGATCGTCGCCGGGGAGGCGCCGTCGATGAGGGCGGCCTCCTCGAGGTCCCGCGGGATCGTGTCGAAGTAGCCCTTCATCATCCAGACGCAGAAGGGGATCGCCGTCGTCGAGTAGGCCAGGACGAGGCCCGTCCGCGTGCTCCCGAGGCCCAGCCACTTCACGAGGATGATGTAGAGGGGGATGAGCATCAGGGTCCCGGGGAACATCTGCGAGACGAGGAACGACATCATCCCCGTCTGGCGCCCCGGGAAGCGGAAGCGGGAGAAGGCGTAGGCCGCCGTGCACGCGAGGAAGACGCCGAGGATCGTCGTGGCGATCGAGACGATGGCGCTGTTGAGGATCCACGTCGAGAACGGCTGGTCCGCGAAGACGGACGTGAAGTTCGAGAGGGAGATGTCCGCGGGCCACGGGATCACGGCGCGAAGCCGGTCCCAGATCGTCGGGTCGGACGGCACGTCGGCGATGGCGAGGCTCTGCTTGCCCGAGAAGGCGATCGAGAGGACCCAGAGGACCGGGTAGATCGCGTAGAGGGTCGCGACGACGAGGAGGACGTGCATCGGGAAGTGCGGCGGCTCGTCGGCGCCGGCGCGGGACTTCTTCGTCAGCAGGCCCATTTCAAATCGCCTCCGTGCCCTTCGTCATCCGGTTCTGGAAGACGCCGTAGATCAGCAGGATCCCGAAGATCACCGTCGAGTAGGCCGCGGCATAGCCGTACTGGTACTTCTGGAACGCGAACTTGTACGACTGCGTGATGAGGATCTCGGTCGAACCGGCGGGCTCGCCCGCGGAGACGAGGTAGATGATGTTGAACATGTTGAACGTCCAGACGACCGAGAGGATGACCGCCGGGACGAGCGCGGGCTTCAGCGACGGGAGCGTGATCGAGCGGAACTGCTGCCAGCGCGTCGCGCCGTCGACGCGCGCCGCTTCGTAGAGGTCGGAGGGGATCGACTGGAGGGCGCCGAGGGAGATGACCATCATGAACGGGAAGCTGAGCCACCCGTTCGTCGCCCACACGGCGAAGAACGACGTGAGAGGCTTCTCGAACCACGAGACCGGCTCCATCCCGAACATCTGGATGACCTGGTTCACGACGCCGAACTGCTGGTGGAACATCCCCTGCCAGATGAGGGCCGTGATGTAGTTCGGCATGGCCCAGGGGAGGATCAGGAGGACCCGGTAGGCCGGCTTCAGCGCGAGGCCCTTCGTGTTCAGGATGAGCGCGAGGATCAGCCCGACGACGACGCCGTACGTCACGTTCGTGACCGTCCAGGCGATCGTGATCCAGAGCGTCCAGTAGAAGTTCTGGTAGTTGAAGACGAGGCCGCCGTCGGCGGTCGTCTTCGCGACGTTGAAGTCCGTCAGGATCGAGACGTAGTTCTGGAAGCCGACCCAGATCTCGGACAGGGGCGCGCTGGAGTTGTAGATCGTCTGGTCCGTGAACGAGAGGACGATGCCGTAGACGAAGGGGAAGAAGACGAGGAGGACCATCCCGAACATCGCCGGCAGGACGTAGGAGTACGCGACGCGGTGGGTCTTCAGCGTCCCGAGGAGCGCGGCGAGGCCGCCGAGGCCGATGAACCCGGCGAGGACGAGCGCGAGCGCCCCGAGGAGGAGGGTCGTCCGCCTCACGGCCGCCTTCGCCGCTCCGAGCACGGAAGCGACCTTCGCCTCGTCGACCTGCCCCGCGCCGTCGGAGAGACCGAGCGGCTTGCGGAAGGCGTCGGAGTCCCACGAGGCGGGGTCGAGGGGAGCGGGAGGAGTCGCAGGAGCGGCCTCGGGTGCGGGGGCCGGGAGCGAGCCGAGGAGCTCCTGGGCCCGCGCGGCGGAGGTCTTCACCTGCCCGGCGACGTCGGCCTCCAGGGCCGTTCGCGCCCGGGAGAGCTTCGCCCACGACTGCGCCCCGTATCCCCAGGCGGTCCCGGCCAGGAGGACCGCGGCGAGGATGCCGAGCGGCACCCTTCGTTCGCCGATGACGAGGGAGAGGAGCACGAAGAGGACGACGGGGGCCACGACGTAGGAGAGCGTCGTCAGGAGCGACGGGCGCGGCGCGGGCGGGGGCGGGACGCGCCGCGTCTCGACCAGCCCGGCGACCTCGCCGTCCCTCTCGATGGGCGCGGCGAGCGAAACGGAGCCGTCGGGAAGCCTCTCCTTCTCGACCTCGTCCTTCCTCCCGCCGCCCTCCTGAAGGTTCGTCTCGATGGCGGCGCGGAGGCGCTGCCCGCGGTCGTAGAGGTCCTTCTCCTCGCGCTTGAGCCGCCGCGGCGCGGCGTTCTCGCCGGTGTCGGCGGGGTCGGTCGAGGCCTCGAGGGAGGTCCCGTCGAAGAGGACGACGCGCGTCGCGGCGACCTGCGGCTGCAGCTTCGCGAATGCGGCGACGACGGTCCGAACGGCCTCGCCGCTCCCCGCCCTGGCGACGACGTCGGTCAGGGCGCGCAGGGAGATGACGGCGCGACGGTCCTCGCCGAAGCGGGCCGTCTCGCCGAGCGAGTTGGTCAGGAGCCGGTGGCCGACCGCGGCGACGAGGAGCGTGCCGACGAGGAGGCCGGCCCCGAACCGGAGCCGGTGAGAGGGCTCCCTTCGGTTCTCGTCCGGCCGCTGGCTCACGTTACTTCTTCCTCAGGGCGGCGACGTCCTTCAACACCGCCTGCTGCGCCTGGTCCATCGCCGCCTTCGGGGTCGCCGACTTCTTGACGATCGTGTTCATCGCCGTCGTCGCCGGGGACCAGACCATCGTCATCTCGGGGAGGTTCGGCATCGGGACGGCGACCTCGACCTGCTTGCGGAATGCGGAGAGGATCTTGTCCCCCGAGACGGCCGCGTCGGCGTAGACCGCCTGGTTCGCGGGCGTCTGCCGCCCCTCGACGGCCATCACCTTCGCCTGCGGCGTGTCGGTGAGGTGCTTCACGAAGTCGTACGCGGCGTCCTTGTTCTTCGAGGGGGCGGCGATGTAGACGCCCTCGACCGTCATCCAGGGGCGCATCGGCTTTCCGCCCGCCTCGTCGATCGTCGGGAGGGGCGCGAGGCCGTAGTCGATCTCCTTCGCGATCTCGCCGAGGAACCAGGGGCCGGAGAAGACCATCGCGGCCTTGCCGCCGTTGAAGAGGGAGGTGATGAGGGCCGTCGACGGCTCGGCGGGGAGGATCCCGTCCACCGTGAACCAGCGCATCAGGAGCTCGAGCGCCTTCACGTTCTGCGGGGCGTTGAGGACGGGCTTCGGGCCCGGGTCGAAAACGCGGCCGCCGAACGCGTTCTGGAGGGCCGCGTGGTAGTAGAAGTCGGAGTAGGAGTAGGCGAGGCCGAAGCGGCCCGACCTGGCGTCGGTGAGCTTCTTCGCCATCGCGACGAGCTCCTTCGAGGTCTTCGGCGGGGTCGGGAGGAGCTTCTTGTTGTAGATGAGGGTGATGACCTTGTAGTTCAGCGGGAGGCCGTAGACGGTGCCCCGGTAGGTCATCGCCTCCATCGTCGTCGGGATGAACCGCGCGATCGTCGCCTTGTCGAGGAAGAAGTCGATCGGCTCGACGGTCTTGCCGGCCTCGATCCAGCCGCCGAGGCGGTCCTGGGCGTAGATGAAGATGTCGGGACCCTTGCCGCGCGGTACGGCCGCGGTGATCTTGTCGGCGAAGGCGTCGTACGGGACGGCGAGCGTCGTCACCTTGACGCCCTTGGCCGCGTTCGCCGCGTTGTAGGCGGCGACGACCTTCTCCAGGGCGGCCTTCTCCTCGGCACGGTAGGCGTGCCAGACGACGACCTCCTTCTGGGCGAGAGCCGGGGCCGCGAGGGCGGCGGCGAGGAGAGGGAGCGCGAGGCGGGAGATCTTCATGGCGTGTGCCTCCGGTCGTTTCAGGCCGTCAGACGGCGTTCCGTCGCGGCGTCGAAGAGGTGGAGGGACTCGAGCTCGACGACGAGCTCGATCTTCTGGTCCATTGCCGGGGCCCTGTGAGGGTCGACCTTGGCGACGATGAGGTCGTCGCCGCCGATCCGGGCGTAGACGAGGACCTCGTGGCCGAGCGGCTCGACGACCTCTACGGTCGCCGGGATCCGGGCGCTCTCGCCGCGGACGGGACGGCTGCCGTCGCTCAGGTTCTCGGCGCGGATCCCCACGACGAGCGACTTCCCGTCCTTCCCGGCGGTCAGGGCCCGGTACGACTGGGCCACCGGGAGGGAGAACGACGGGGTCTTCAGCGTGGTGCCGCCGCCTTCGAGCGTCGCCTTGACGAAGTTCATCGGCGGCGTGCCGATGAAGGCGGCGACGAAGAGGTTCGCGGGCTGCTCGTAGACCTCGAGCGGGGTTCCCACCTGCTGGAGCTTGCCGTCCTTCATGATGGCGATGCGGTGGCCCATCGTCATCGCTTCCACCTGGTCGTGCGTGACGTAGACCGTCGTCGTCTTCAGGCGGTTCTGGAGCTTGCTGATCTCGGCGCGCATCTGGACGCGGAGCTTGGCGTCGAGGTTCGAGAGCGGCTCGTCGAAGAGGAAGACGGCGGGCTTTCGCGTGATGGCCCGGCCGACCGCGACCCGCTGCCGCTGGCCGCCCGAGAGCTGCTTCGGCTTGCGGTCGAGGAGCTGCGTGATGCCGAGCATCTCGGCGGCCTCGTTCACGAGCTTGTCCATCTCGGCCTTGGGCGTCTTGCGGATCTTCAGGCCGAACTCGAGGTTCTCCCGGATCGTCATGTGCGGGTAGAGCGCGTAGCTCTGGAAGACCATGGCGATGTCGCGGTCCTTCGGGGCCACGTCGTTCACGACGCGGTCGCCGATGGCGATGGTGCCGTCGGAGATCTCCTCGAGCCCCGCGATCATGCGCAGGGCCGTCGACTTGCCGCAGCCCGACGGCCCGACGAGGACCATGAACTCGTGGTCCTTGATCTCGAGGTTCAGGCCCTCGATGACGGAGACGTCGCCGTAGCGCTTGGCGATCTCCTTGAAGACGACTTGAGCCATGCAGGAGCCTCCTCGGTCAGGTGCCGGGCGCCAGGATGGCGGCGCTCCGGGGCGGAAGGGTGAGAGAGACAGCGCCTTCCGAGAGCGAAACGGCGAGGGCGCCGAAAAGATCCCTGGGCGTCCGTCCGCCCCACTCCGCGGGGGCGGGAAAGGTGATGGTGACGGGTTCGGCGCCGCGATTGACGGCGACGGCGACGGCGCTCTTCGACGCGGCGTCCCGGCGGAGGAACGCGTAGCCGTCGCCCGTCGTGAAGAGCCCCTCGTGGGTCCCGCGCCGGAGGGCGGGCTGGACCTTTCGAATCGCCACGAGCTTCACGTAGTCGGCCCGGAGCGCCTCGTTCCGGGGCAGGCCCTTGCCCGGAAGGACGTCTTTCTCTCCCCACGGCATGTCGCTCCGGTTGTCGGGCCAGTCGCCGCCGGCGCGGGCGACCTCCTCGCCGTAGTAGATCGTGGGGATCCCGGCCGTCGTCATCTGGAGGACCGCGGCGAGCCGGAAGAGCTCCACGTTCCCGCCGAGCTGGAAGAGCCCGCCGGGTACGTCGTGCGAGGAGAGGAAGTGCGACAGGTGGTAGCCGGGACGGACCTTCTCGCGCGACTTCAGGTAACGGTCGAAGGCGACCGCCCGTCCGCGCCCCTCGACGAACGCGAGGGCGTTCCCCTGGAAGGCGAAGTCGAACCCCGCGTCCATCTCGTCGCGCTCGAACCAGGGGTCGAGGACCTGCGGGTCGCCCCCCCAGACCTCGCCGAGGAGGAAGAAGTCCTTCCCGACCTCGTCGCGCGTCCGTTTCCGGTGCTCGGTCCAGAAGTCGTGGGCGACGTGCTTGACGGTGTCGAGGCGGAAGCCGTCGACGCCGAGGCGCTTCGCCCAGGCGATCTGGGCGTCGAGGAGGTACTTCGCGACCTCGGGGTCCTCGGTCCTGAAGTCGGGGAGGCCGGCGACGCACGACGTGACGTCGTCCGCGCCGCAGTCCCCCTTCTCGTTCGTCCGGAACCACCCGCGGGTCTTCGGGTCCTTCGTGTACTTCGACTCGTACCCGGCGTGGTTGTAGACGACGTCGAGAAGGACGCGGATGCCGCGCGCGTGACAGGCGGCCACGAGGGCGATGAAGTCGTTTTCATTTCCGAAACGCGGATCGAGGGAGAGGAAGTCGTCGGCCCAGTAGCCGTGGTAGGCCCAGTCGGGGAAACCTGCCCCGGTGACGAAGCCCGGCGTGTTCCTCACGATGGGCGTGATCCAGAGGGCGTTCACGCCGAGGGACGCGATCTCGTCGAGCCGGGCCGTCAGCCCCTTCGCGTCGCCGCCGTGGAAGTGCCCCTTCTTCGAGACGTCCACGCCGACGTTGCCCGATGGGTCGCCGTCGGCGAAGCGATCGAGAACGACGAAATAGAGGACGGCGTCGCGCCAGTCTTCGAGGAGCTTCGGGGCGTGAGCGTCGCGGGCTTCGACGTCACGGGCCGCTGCCGTCGCCGGTGCCCCGGGTCCTGCGGTCGCGGAGGAGGCGGGCGGGGCAGACGAGCAGGCCGACACGGCGGCGGCGAGAACGATGGCAGTGCCCACGCCGAGAGAACGGAAGCCGAGGGTGCCACGCTTGCGAATGTGTCTCTCCTGTGGGAGGCCGTCAGGGCATTTCGGTAGGACTTTACAGGAAACCGACGCGTCCGGACACGATGGAAACCCGCCTAGAATTCCATCAATCATGCGAGAAGTGCCGCAGCGCCGCGTCCACACCGTCATTCTCGGCGGAGGCCAGGGAAAGCGTCTCTACCCCCTCACCCGCGACCGGGCCAAGCCGGCCGTCCCGCTCGGCGGGAAGCACCGGCTCATCGACGTGCCGCTCTCGAACGCGATCAACTCCGGCTTTCGGGACATCGCGGTCCTGACGCAGTTCAACTCCGCCTCGCTGAACAACCACATCTCCCTCACCTACCGGTTCGACAGCTTCGCGCGGGGGGGCGTCGAGGTGATCGCCGCGCAGCAGACCGAGGAGGGGGGGGAGTGGTTCGAGGGGACCGCGGACGCGGTGCGAAAGCACATGCGGCGGCTCGGGAACCGGGACTACGACCACGTCCTCGTGCTGGCGGGAGACCATCTCTACCGGATGGACTACCGCGAGATGTTCGACGCGCACATCCAGTCGAGCGCCGACATCACCGTCGGGGTCCTCCCCGTGCCGAAGGAAGACTGCGCGGGTTTCGGCGTCCTCCTGACGGCGGCGGACGGCCAGATCCGCGCGTTTCGCGAGAAGCCGAGGACCGACGAGGAGCTCGCCCCGCTCGCGCCCTCCAAGGAGCTGCGCGACCGATGGGGGCTGCAGCCCGGGCAGTACCTCGCGAGCATGGGGGTCTACGTCTTCCGGATGGAGACGCTCCGCGACGCGCTCGCCAACCCCGCCAACATGGACTTCGGGAGGGACATCCTCCCGGGAATGATCGAATCCGAGAAGGTCCAGGCGTTCCCGTTCCGCGGCTACTGGCGCGACATCGGGACGATCCGGAGCTTCTACGAGGCGAACCTCGCCCTGACCGAGGACGACCCCCCGTTCCACTTCTACCACCCCGACGCGCCGATCTACACGAGGCCCCGCTTCCTCCCGGCCTCGTCACTCGTCGACGTCCGCTTCGACCACTGCCGACTCGCCGACGGCGTGAGGATCTTCGGGGCGGAGGTCGTCAGGAGCGTCATAGGCCTTCGGGCCCGGATCGAGAAGGGGTGCCGCATCGTCGACTCGATCGTGATGGGCGCCGACGACATCGAGGAGGAGGACGGCCGCATCGCCGCCCTCGCGAAGGGGCTGCCCCCGGTCGGGATCGGGGCCGACTGCGTCATCGAGCGGGCCATCATCGACAAGAACGCCCGAATCGGCGCGGGGTGCGTCCTTCGCGGAGACGCCTCGCGTCCCGACCACGACGGAGACGGCTGGTTCCTCAGGGACGGGATCCTCATCGTCGCCAAGAACGGCATTCTCCGGCCCGGAACCGTCGTCTGAAGGGAAGGGCCCGGGGGAGACCCCGGGCCTTCCCGGCAGGTCCCAGGAGGCGCATGCCGCCCGTCTCGTTCGTCCTCGTCCTCCACGGCCACATTCCCGCCGTCCTCGGGCACGGCGTCTGGCCGCACGGGGCGGACTGGCTCCACGAGGCGGCGGCCGAGACTTACCTTCCCTTCGTGGCGGCAGCCCGCGCGCTCGACGCGGACGGCGTCCCCTGGAAGGCGACCGTCGGCCTGACGCCGATCCTCTGCGAGCAGCTGCGCGACGCGCGTTTCGCGCGCGGGTTCCGCCGCTACGTCCGGCACCGCCTCGCGGCGGCGGGGAGGGATGCGCGGGAGTTCGCCCGTGCCGGGCACGAGGCCGAGCCGCTCGCCCGGGCGTGGCGGGCACACTACGAGGAAGCCCTGGCGCTCTTCGACGCCCTCGACGGTGACCTCGTCGCCCCGTTCGTCCGGCTGGCCGACGAAGGGAAGGTCGAGCCGATCGCCTGCGCCGCCACCCACGGTCTTCTCCCGCTCCTCCCGTCCGACACGGCGGCCGAACGCCAGCTCGACGTCGGCCTGGCAGCGCACCGAAGGCACTTCGGCCGCCCTGCGCGCGGCCTCTGGCTGCCCGAGTGCGCCACCCGGCCCGCGGGAACACTCGTGACGCCCGGCTTCGGCCGGCGCGTCGCGCGGCGGGACGTTCTTTCTCTCCTGGCGGCGCGGGACGTGAAGTACACGTTCGTCGAAACGCACCTCGTCGCAGGACGCTTCGGCAGGCCCGCGTACGGCGGCAGCGGTGGCGAAAGGTGGAGCGCGGGCGAAGCGACGCCGACGGGGCGGACGCCGTACGCCGTTCACCGGGTTCGGACGGACGCCGGGCGCGTGGCCGTCCTGGCGCGCGACCCGCGCAGCTCGGAGCAGGTCTGGTCGGGAGAGGTCGGTTATCCGGGGGACCCGGCGTACCTCGAGTTTCACCGGAAGGCGGCGCGCGGGGGGCTTCGATACTGGTCCGTGACAGACGCCCGCGGGCCCCTCGACGGCAAGGAGCTCTACGATCCGGTGACGACGGCGGAGAGGGTCGCCGCGCACGCGATCCACTTCTGCGACCTTCTCGAGGAGTCGGCCGCGGCCGAACCTTCCGCCCGCGTCGTCGTCGCCATGTTCGACTTCGAGCTCTTCGGGCACTGGTGGTTCGAGGGGGTCGACTTCCTCGCCGCCGTCTTCCGCGAGCTCGCGCGCCGGGGCGGGCCCGTTCGGGCGGCCACGGCGTGGGAGGCGGTGTCCGAGGCCCGGGTCGAGGCCCCGGGTATTGCGCTCCCCGCGGGTTCGTGGGGGCGGGACGGCGACTTCAGCGTCTGGGACAACCCCGAGACGGAGGAGTACTGGCGGACCCTGGAGCGAGCCACGGAGCTCTGCAGGGGGATCGCCGGCCGCGACCCGCGCCTCGGCCCGGCGGCGATCCGGCAGCTCCTCCTCCTCGAAGCGTCCGACTGGCCCTTCCTCGTGGAGAACGGCTCGGCGCGCGACTACGCCGAGCGGAGGATCCGGGAGCACGCCGCGGCGATCGACGCCCTCTCGGGCCTCGCCGGGCGCCCCGGGCCACGCACGCGCACGGACGCCCTTCTCCTCGCGCGCCTCGCGCGGAGGGACCGCGCCTTCGCGCCGGAGCTGGGCGGCTGAGCCCTTCGGGGCCGGTGGGCGGCGCCCCGACGTCCACGCCGGGAGTTGCGACGTAGAATCGACGGCGATCCGGCCAGACCTCGCTCGAGAAAGGACGACCACCATGGCTTACACGGCGAAGAGCTACGACCATCTGCTCGGCACCCCGGGCTTCTCGGATGCCCTCCTGAAGAACCACTTCACCCTCTACCAGGGCTACGTCGCGAACACGAACAAGCTGAACGAGGAGCTCGCCATCCTCCTCGTCGACGGCAAGCAGGGATCCCCCGCGTTCGCGGAGCTCAAGCGCCGCTTCGGCTGGGAGTGGAACGGCATGCGCCTCCACGAGTACTACTTCGGGAACATGAAGGGCGGCGGCGTCCCCCTCGACCCGAACTCGGCGCTCGGAAAGAAGCTCGCGGCCGACTTCGGCTCCCTCGATGGGTGGGAGCGCCACTTCCGGGCCGTCGGCGCGATGCGCGGCATCGGCTGGACGACCCTCTACCAGGACCCGGCCTCCGGCCAGCTGATGAACATGTGGATCGGCGAGCACGACGGCGGCCACCCGGCCGGCGGCACGCTCCTGATGATCATGGACGTCTTCGAGCACGCCTTCATGCTCGACTACGGCCTCAAGCGCGCCGACTACATCGAGGCGTTCTTCAAGGCGATCGACTGGTCGGTCGTCGCGGCCCGCTTCGACGCGGCGCCGAAGCTCGCGCTGTAGGGTTCCGCTCGCCGGGGGGTGCGTTTCCTTGCACCCCCCGGACCCCAGGGGGGGGGGCGGGCACAGCTTCCCGAACGCGCGGGCGGGCCTTTGGGCCCGCCCGTTCTGCCTTCGGCTACAGCGCCCGCCAGGCGTACGACGTTCCGTCCCGCGTGAAGCCGAGCCCCTCGAGAAGCGGCGCGAGGGGAGAGCCGGCAGCGGGGCGCGACGAGCCGGCGGAAGAGATCGACTCGACGACGAGTCGGCGCGGCCGGCCGAGAGGGTCGCGCGCGCGGAGCAGGAGCGCCTGCAGCTCGGCCAGCCCCGCCCGCAGGACGCGGTCGGAAGCCGGCGACGCGCCGAGGTCGAGCTCTCCCGAACCCGGGAGCACCAGGACGGGCGCACCGTTGCGAAGAACGGAGTACCCGTCGCGGGGCGTGTCGAGGCCGAGGAGGGCGGGGTCGGAGGCGGCGAGGGCGGCGAGGCCGTCGGCCGGGTCTCCGTCGTCGGGCGCCTCGCGCATCCGGCGCAGCTCCTCGACGACGTCGGGCTCGGCGTACTGGAGAGGCCCGTCTCCCTCGACGAACTCGCCCCGCCGGAGGTCGCCCCGCAGCTCCATCCGGGCGAAGGCCGGTGCCACCTCGCTCCATCGAACCGCACTCTCGGCCGCCTCGACGACGGCGCGCGAGACGACGCCCCAGCGGGCGAGGAGAAGTCGGGCCCAGGCCTCGGCGCGCTCGCCGGGTGCGAGCTCGGGACCGAGGACCGACGGCGCCGAGAGGAGGGACCAGCGGCCCGAGAGGACGTGCGAGGCCGCCGCCGACGTCCGTCCGCCGATACCGAGGCGCGATGCGACGCGCGCCTCGGCGGCGCGCAGCGCGGGCCGCGACGGGGGACGACCGAGGGGCGCCGCGGTGGCCGGAGCCGGGGCCATGGGCGCGGCCCGTTTCGCGCGGAGGAGCTCGCGGAGGCCGTGGAAGCCGTCCCCGGTGACGAGGCCGGCGAGGAGGAGCTCGCGCAGCGGCGGAACGAGCGCCTCGGGGCGCTGTCCGAGCGGCCCTGCGAGGTCGGAGAGAAATGACGCCCCACCGAGGGCGAGCGATTCGTGGAGGCCACGGGCCTCCGGTGAGAGCGCCTCGACCGGCGGCGGCGCGTCGGACAGGACGAACCGTCCCTCGCCGCGGAAGAAGAGGCTCATCCGCGAGGAGCGCAGCTCCCTCTCCCCGTCGAGGCGCCAGACGAGGAGGCCGCGCGCCGAGAGGACGTCGAGGGCGTCGGGTTCCGGTTCGGCGAGACGCGCCGGGAGAACCGACGCCTCCCACGCGGCGGCCGGCAGCGCCAGGCCCCGCATCAGGCCGACGGCACGCTCGGCCGCGTCCGGGCCCGCGAACCGCGCCCCCGACACGGCCCCCTGCCGGCGGGCGACGAACGCGCGGCGCACCGAAGCCGGCACCGGCCGGATCTCGCCGCGCAGGATCGAGAGCGTCTTCCGCCGGATCGCCTCCGCGAGGCGCGCCCCGGCGAAGCGCCGCGCACCCGCGGCCCCGCCGAGCCGCCCCGCGACGACGAGCGCCTCGAGGCGCAGCCGCTCGAGCGAGTCGAGGACGTCCTCCTCGCCCAGGCCGTAGCGCGCCGCGACCTCCGCCGCCGTTGCCGGCCCGCGCGTCCCGACGTACCCGAGGACGAGCCGGTCCCGCTCTTCCCGAGGCAGCGTCCCCGCCGCGAGCGCCGCCCAGAGTCCGCGCTCCTCCGCCGCGACGAGCCGCTCCTCGCCCGCGACCCGCACCCGCGCCACCGACCCCCGTCCCTCGAGCCGGGCGATCCACGCGGCCCCGTCCCCGACCGACCGCTCGAGGACCTCCCGTGGGGTCAGGTCTTGATTTTCCATTATAGCGAGAAGGAGCTCCTCGGCCGTCCGGGCCATCCGCCGCGGCGTCAGGCGCGTCGCGTCGGCACGGGCCGCTTCGGCAGCCTCGGGCCGGAGCCCGTCGTCGAGGTTCTCACCGAGGACCTCGCCGAGAAGGGCGCGGTTCGCGGCGACGGCGTGGAGGTCCCGCTCGGCGCGGGGAGCGTCCCACTCGTACATGTAGACCGCGACGAACTTGAAGAGGAGTGACGCCGCGGCCGGCGAGGGCGCGCGCCGCCGCTCGAGGACCCGCTCGACCTCGCCCTTCTCCATCCGCGCGAGGAGGTCGAGGAGCCGGTCCATCTCCCAGAGGTCGCGCAGGCAGTCGCGGTAGGTCTCCGCAACGACGGGAAAGTCGGGAAGGGAGCGGGTCGTCTGGAGGAGGTCGCGCGCCTTGATCCGCTGGAGCCAGAACGGGGTTCGGCGCCCGCTCCGGAGGCGCGGCAGGAGGAGTGCGCGCTGCGCGTTCTCGCGGAAGCGGGCCCCGAACATCGGCGAGTTCGGGAGCTGCGCGAGGAGCCGCTCCCGGGCCTCGTCCGGACCGATGCGCGAGAGCCGCTCGAGAGGCACCTCCCGCTCGGCACCGGGCGTCCGAAGGAGGATGCCGTCGTCGGAAGCGACGGTCTCGACGTCGACGCCGGTCTCTTCCCGCAGGACCGCCGAGAGGACGAGGGACCAGGGGAGGTTCACGCCCCGCCCCAGGAGAGAGCGGACGACGATGCACGGGTCGCCCAGGTCGTTCGGGAAGGTCTCGAAGACGACGGTGCGGTCGGAGGCGAGGCCGCCGGACTCGGTCACCTCCCGCCGGACCGAGCCGACGATCGCGGCTGCGGCGTCCGGTGTCGTCGCGTAGCGCGCGGCGAGGAGGTCATTGAGCCCGGGGTCGTCGAGCCGTTCGGCGACGAAACGCTTCAGCCTGCCGATCCGCTCGCCGAGGATGCCGGTCCGGCCCAGTCCCTCGCCCCTCCAGAACGGCATCCGCGGCGCCGGCTGGCCGTGCGCCTCCTCGACGACGACGGTGCTGTGGCCGATCTCGAGGGCGCGCCAGGCCCGCGAGCCGAGGAGGAAGACGTCGCCCTCCTTCGTCTCGTGGACGAACTCCTCGTCCAGCTCGCCGACGGCGGTCTTGCGGTCGGGCAGGACGGCGCGGAAGGAGCCGCGGTCGCCGATCGTCCCGCCGTCGAGAAGCGCGGCGAGACGCGCGCCGGGGAGCGGCGTGACGCGGTCCGTCGCGCGGTCCCAGACGAGCTTCGGGGCGAGCGCGGCGAAGCGCTCCCGCGGGTATTTTCCCGAGAGCATCGCGAGGGTTTCGAGGAAGAGCGAGCGGGGCAGGGCGCGGTAGGGAAAGGCCTTCCGCGCGAGCGCGAAGAGCTCGGCGGCGGTGACGGCGAGGCCGTCGGCCTCACGCGCCACGGTCTCGGCGACGAGCTGCTGCGCGAGGACGTCGAGCGGGAAGTCGGGCGGGCGCGTTTCCTCGACGGCACCCTCGCGCATCGCCTCGGCCGTCGCCGCGCTCTCGAAGAGGTCGTCGAGGTAGAGGGGAACGAAGAGGCCGCGCGCCGTCTCGCCGACGAGGTGCCCGGAGCGCCCCACCCGCTGGAGCCCGCGGGCGATCCCCTTCGGGCTCTCGAGGAGGACGACCGAGTCGACGTGCCCGACGTCGATGCCGAGCTCGAGGGAGCCGGTCGCGACGAGGACCGGGAGGGTGCCCGACTTGAGGGCCGCCTCGATCTTCTCGCGCATCGGGCGCGAGACGGAGCCGTGGTGCGTCGGGACGTCGGTGCCGGTCGCGTCGGAGAGCTTGCGGGCCACCTTCTCGGCGAGCCGCCGGTTGTTGCAGAAGACGAGCGTCGTCCTCCGCGCGGCGACCTCGTTCACGACCGTCTCGACGGCCGGCCCCCACGCCGAGCCGTCGGGGAGCGAACGGAAGTCGCTCGCCGGGGAAGTGACGGTCAGGTCCAGCGCTTTTCTCGCCGCGACGACCACCGGGCGCATGGCGCGCCCCGTCCCGGCGGCGAAGGAGGCGACGACATCGACCGGCGCGACGGTGGCCGAGAGCGCGATCCGCTGCGGCGAGGCGCCCCCCGCGCGCGCGACGAGCTCCTCGAGCCGCTCGAGCGAGAGGGAAAGGTGGCTGCCGCGCTTCGTCCCAGCGACGGAGTGGACCTCGTCGAGGATCACCGTCGAGACCCCCTCGAGGGCACGGCGGCCCGACCCCGTCAGCATCAGGTAGAGCGACTCGGGGGTCGTGATGAGGACGTCGGGCGGCGCCTTCAGCTGGCTCGCCCGCTCGCGCGACGGGGTGTCGCCCGTCCTCACGGCGGTCGTGATCGGCACGCGGTCGGCGCCGAGATGAGCTGCGATCCCGGCGCGTGGCCGCTCGAGGTTGCGATGGACGTCGTTGTCGAGCGCCTTGAGCGGCGAGACGTAGAGCGTAGCGAGGCGCGGGGCGCCGTCGCCCGCGAGGCGGCGGCGGAGGATCGCATCCAGCCCGACGAGAAACGCAGCGAGCGTCTTGCCGGTGCCGGTCGGTGAGACGAGGAGGACGTTCTCGCCCGCCTCGATCGGGGGCCAGGCCCCGCGCTGGGCCGCAGTCGGGCCGTCGGGGAACGCCTCGCGGAACCAGGACGCGACGGCAGGGTGGAAGAGCTCGAGCGGGTCCGACGGAGGAGCCGGGGCGGGCAGGAGGACCTGCCGCGAGCGGGGGCTCACGGTGCGGCAGAGAGCTTTCGCCGCGCCTCCGCGTCCGCCACGGCTTCGCGGAGGAACTGGTCGAGGAGCTCCCACGGGTCCATGACGAAGCGGTCTTCGGGGCCGGGGCCCGTCCTTTCGAAGAGGAGCTTCACGCCGACGTCCGCTTTTCCGTCGAAGGGAGCCTCGACGCCGATCGAGAAGACCGCGGCGAGCGGACGCCCGCGCCCGTCCGCTCCGACGACCGTCACGTTGCGGTGGGCGGAGGTCCCGCTGATCGCGTCGAGGAGCGCGAGCTCTTCGGGGGTCGAGGCGGGAAAGGAAGTCCAGCGTTCCCGGTTCACGACCGGGAGTATAGGGAGGCCGCCGCGGCTGGTCCGGACGGGGTGCCCGAAGCCGTCGAGGGGTTAACGTATCGACATGAGGCGGTGAGGCGCGAGGAGGCGGCGATGGCGAGAACGGTGATGGTGACCGGGGGCGGAACAGGGCTCGGGAAAGCGGCGGCGCTCCGCTTCGCGCGCGAGGGGGACCGCGTGGCGATCTGCGGCCGGCGCACCGAGGTGCTCGAAGCGGCGTCGAGGGAGATCGCGGCCGCGGGGGCTGAAGGCGTGGCGATCTTCACCTGCGACGTCCGGTACGACGACGACGTGGCGAAGATGGCCGCGGCCGTTCACGAGCGCTGGGGTGCGCTCGACGTCCTCCTCGCCAATGCCGCCGGGAACTTCGTCTGCCCCGCCGAGAAGCTCTCGCCGAACGGCTGGAAAGCGGTCATCGAGATCGTCCTCAATGGCACCTTCTTCTGCTGCTCGGCTTTCGGCCGGAAGATGATCGAGGCCCACGCCGCGGACGGGAGGGGACGTTCGATCGTCACGGTCGTCGCCGACTACGCCTGGGCCGCGGGGCCTGGGGTCATCCACTCCGCCTCGGCCAAGGCGGGGGTCCTCGCCCTCACGCGGACCCTCGCGGTCGAGTGGGCGCGGCACGGTATCCGCGCGAACGCCGTCTCGCCCGGGCCCTTCCGCTCCGAGGGGACCGACAAGAACCTCTGGCTCGACGAGACGCTCGCCAGGGAGATCGTCGAGTCCATCCCGCTCCGCCGCTACACGACGCCCGCCGAGGTCGCCGAGTCGATCGCCTTCCTCGCCGACGAGTCGAAGGCGGGCTACATCACCGGCGCATGTCTTCCCGTCGATGGCGGGCATTGGCTAACGGGTTCGCACCTGGGCTTCCTCGACGCAATCGCGAGGGCGGCGAAGCCCTGAAGAGAGCGTGGGGTCAAGAGCGTGGGGTCAGGTCCCGAATGGTGTATTGTTGAGAACAATACACCATTCGGGACCTGACCCCACGGGTGTCCCCTAGCGGGAGATGAGGACGACGTCGCCTTCGGAGAGCCCGTCGCGGACCTCGACGAAGAAGGCGTTGCTGCGGCCCGTCTTCACGCGCCGCGTCTCGGTGCCGGTGACGGTCCGGACGGTGCAGACCGCCTGGTCGCCTTCGTAGCGGACGGCGTCGACGGGCACCTGTATGGCGTCCTCGACCTCGCCGGCCAGGACGAGAGCCTGTGCGCCCATTCCCGGGCGCAGCCGCGGCTCGGCCTTCGCGAGCCTGAGGACGAGGGGGAACGTGCGCGCCTCGCCCTTGTCGCCCGCCGTGAGGGCGCCGAGGCGCAGGACGGTGGCGGCGAACGTCTCGTCGGGGAAGGCCTCGAGGCGGACCTCGGCCTTCTGGCCGGGCTCCACGCGGTGGATCTCACCTTCCTTCACCCGCGTCTCCACGAGCATCTCGGAGAGGTCGGGGAGGTCGAGGACGGGCTGCCCGGCGAAGACGGCGTCGCCGACGCGGACGCGGCGCTTCTCGCCCCCCTTCTCGAAGATCTCCCGGTGGACGACGAGGCCGGGGGAGCGCGCGGTCACCGTGCAGAGCGCGATGCGGCGTTCGACGTCGGCGACGGTGCGGGCGGCCTCCGCGGCGCGCGCGTCGGCGAGGTCGGCGGCCGCCTTCGCCTGGGCCGCCTGCGCGGCGGTCTTCTCGGAGACGACCTTCAGGGAGGCCTTCCTCGACTCGACCTCCTGCGTCTTCTGCGCGAGGAGCTGGGGGTGGGTGAAGCGGGTGAGCGTGGAGTGCTGCTGCCCCGCGAGGACGAGGTCGGCCTCGGCCTCGGTCGCCCGCCGCTCGGCCGAGCGCAGCTCGTCGCGCGAGACGTACCCCTTCTCGGCGAACGGGGCGAGCCCCTCGAGCTTCTGCCGCGCCTCCTCCGTCTCCCGCCTGGCCCGCTCGACCGCGGCCGCGGACTGCTGCACCTGGAGCGGCGCGACGCCGTTGACGAACGTCCTCAGGTCGAGCTCGGCCCGCGCGTAGGCGGAGGAGGCCTCGAGGCGCTCGCTCTGCTGCGTGGCAAGGAGGGCGCGCAGGGCCTGCCGCGCCTGCTCGGCTTCGCCGGAGGTCTGGACGAGGCGGGAGCGGGCGACCTCCAGCTCGCGGCGGAAGGGGGCGTCGTCGAAGCGGACGAGGAGCGCCCCGGGTGCGACCCACGTCCCCTCCGGGGCGAGCTCGGCGACCTTCATCTCGACCCCCGCGACCTCGGGGCCGTAGCTCTCGGCGCGGGCCGGGGCGAGGAGGCCCGAGACGGCGACGGTGATGCGCAGCGGACCACGAACGGCACGGACCTCGCCGACGACGTCGGACACGGCGGCCCGGCGGACGAGGAGCGCGGTCGCGAGGACGAGCGCGGCGGCGCCGGCAGCGAGGAGGGCCTTCTTCCGCGGCGACAGCGCACCGAGGAGCGAGAGAGCCTCGCGAAAACGGCGCACGGCCGGCGCGATGCGGACAGCGTCGAGCATGGGATCTGCGCGCAGTTTACGGCGCCCGGGCCGGACGGGGGAGGAACTCCTCGGGGCGCAGGAGCCCGGCCTCCGCGAGGAGGGCGAGCTCGTAGAGGAGGACCTGCTGGCGCGAGGTGAGGAGGGAGACCCGCGCGGAGTTGTAGAGCCCCTCGGCGTCGACGACGAAGAAGTTGTCGCTGAGCCCCTTGCCGAAGCGCAGCTGGGCGACCTCGAGCTGCATCCTCGCGACGCCCTCGTTCGCCGCGTCGAGGGCGAGCCGGTCGCGGGCGGTGGCGAGGCGCCGGGCTGCGGCGCGGACCTGCCGGACGACGTCCGCCTCCAGCGACTCGACGCCCCGGCGGGCGCTCCGGAGCGCCACCTCGGCCTGGCTCTTTGCGGCGAGCTGCGTACCGAGGTTCAGGGGAGCCTGAGAGGAGAAGCCGAGCGTCCAGACGGACGGACCAGACGACCCGAGGGCATTCCCCAGGCGATTTCCGCTCCCGGCTGCGCTCCAGGTGAGCCCCGCGTCGAGCGAGGGGAGGAGAAGGCTCCTGGCGATACGGAGCTGGAACTCGGCGTCCTTTACGCGCTCGCGGGCCTCGACGACCTCCTCGCGGGAGGAGAGGGCCGCGACGATGGCCTCCTCCTCGTCCGGGACGTCGACCGGGAGGCGCTCCGGCGAGACGAGGCGCCAGCGGCTGCCGGCCGGGCGGCCGAGGAGGCGGGCGAGGAGGTCGAGGGCGTCTTCCCTGGCGTTGCGGGTGTCGTTCTCCTGCGAGCGGGACTGGGCGACGAGCTGCTCGGCCCGGAGGACGTCGAGGCGCGAGACGCTCCCGGCCTGCTCCTTGGCATGGCTCGACGCGAGGATCGTCTCCGCCCGCTCCGTCCGCCCGGCAGCCTCACCCACGAGCTCGTCCTGGAGGATCGAAGCCAGGTAGGCGCTCCAGACGGCGACGACCGTGCGCCGCTTCTGGACCGAGAGGTTCCGGCCGACGGTGTCCACCTGCCTTCCCGCCACGCGGAGCGGTTCGCGCGTGACCGCGGGGTCGAGGCCCCGCAGGAGCGGCTGCGCCACGGAAAGCGAGTAGAAGGAGCTCCACTCCCCTCCTTCCTCGAATCGGGCTGCCTCGGCGATGCCCGAGAGGCGCGGGCCGAACGGCAGCTGCTCGGAAACGCTGACGCCGTACCTGCTCAGCGCGGGGGCCCCGCCGTCCCGGAGGGAGGGCGAGAGGAACGGCGTCACCTGCGGCAGGAAACCGGAGCGGGCGGCGGAGAGGCTCGCGGCGGCGATCGCGGCGCTGTCGACGGCGTCGAGGAGGTCGGGGTTGCCCATGAGGGCGGTCTCGACGGCCTTGGCGACGGGGAGCTCCTCGGCCGGCGGCGCGGCGAGAGTGGAGACGAGAGTCGCGACGAGGGTCGAGGCCAGGAGAAACGCCGCGATCACTCGAGCCTCAGGGTCGCGGCCGGGTCGAGCGCGGCCGCCTCGTTCGCGGGGCGGATGCCGGCGGCGATGCCGAACGCGGCCGATCCGCCGGCGAGGAGGAGGAGCGTGCCCGGCGCGAAGTGCGGCGTCCATCCGGCGCGCGAGAGGAGCGTCAGGGAGAGGAGCGCGCCGAGGAGGATTCCGAGAAGACCGCCGCCGAGACCGAGGAAGAGCCCCTCGGCGAGGAACTGGAGGCGCACATCCTCGCGGCGCGCCCCGGTGGCGCGACGCAGGCCGATCTCGAGCGAGCGGGCCCGGACCGAGGCGCGGAGGAGGTTCGTGACGCCGAACGCGGCGGAGGCGGCGGTGAGGATCGAGACGAGGAGGACGACGCGGTCGAACGAACGGTGCGCCGCGCGGTACTGCTCGACGGCCTGCGTCGGCGTCGTGACGGCGGAGCCGGCCGGGACGAGCGGACCCAGGAGCCGGGCCGCCCGCGCCGCCTCGCCCGGGTCGGAGAAGCGGAGGGCGAGCAGGTCGACCGGGTAGTCGGCCGCCGGCGAGGCGGAGGCGCGCGGCTCGGCGCCGAGCGGGACGAGGAGGCCCGAGTCCCAGTCGACGCCCGCCAGCTCGCCGCCGCTGCCGGCGACCGCGGCCGAGGCCCGGAGGATCCCCGCGACCTCGTAGGTCTCGCCGCCGGCCGAGAGGCGCGTTCCGAGCGGGTCGCCGTGGCGGGCGAGCTGGGCGGCGAGCCGGGCGCCGAGCAGGCCGACGCGCGCGCGCGAACGCCCGTCGTGCGCGCCGAGAAGCCGTCCCCTCTCCGCCTTCAGCCCGAAGAGCGCGAGCCCCTCCGGCTCGACACCGTAGACGGTGGCCGGGACCTCGACCGTTCCGCTCCTCACGACCGCCGGGACGGCGCGGACCCCGGACGCTCCCGCGAGGCCCGGGAACCGGACGCGGGCGGCCTCGATGCCGGCCGTCGTGAGCGGGGTCGGCGCCCCGCGCTCGGCTCTCACGAAGACGTTCGAGGGGCCCGCGGCCTCCACCGAGCGGAGGAGCTCGCGCCGTCCCCCCTGGACGATGGAGACGAGAGCCACGACGACCGCCGCCCCGGCCGCGACGCAGAGGAGGCCCGCCCGCGTCCTCTGCGGGTCGAGCCGGAGCGCCTCGACGGCGGCCTCCGCCGCCCGGGTCCAGGTCTCGTCGTCGGCGACCGCCGCCTTCCGGGACGGGGTCGCCTCCGCGGCTGACGTAAACTCGCCCATCGGAATCATCGTCGCGCAATGAGGAAGCAGCTCGGAAAGTATCTCATCGAGGCCGAGCTCGGCCGGGGGGGCATGGGCGTCGTGTATCGCGCCCATCAGCCGTCGCTCGACCGCACGGTCGCGATCAAGCTCCTCTCCTCGGACCTGATCGGCGACCCCGACGGCGTCAAGCGCTTCCGCCTGGAGGCGAAGTCCGTCGCGAGGCTGAACCACCCGAACATCACCCAGGTCTACGACATCGAGGAGGAGGAGAACCTCATCTACCTCGTGATGGAGTACGTCGACGGCGAGAGCCTCGACGGCCTCATCACGAAGTCGGTCCTCACCGAGTCGCGCTGCCTGAAGATCGTCGCCGACATCGCCGACGCCCTCCACTTCGCGCACGAGAAGGGGATCGTCCACCGCGACGTCAAGCCGGCGAACGTCCTGATGACGTCCGACGGGCGAGTGAAGGTCGCCGACTTCGGCCTGGCCTACCTCATCGACCGCGAGGGGGGGACGACGCGGACCGGGTTCCTCGTCGGCTCCCCGAACTACATGTCCCCGGAACAGGCGACCGGGCAGAAGATCGACCGCCGCAGCGACATCTACTCGCTCGGCGTCGTCCTCTTCCGGATGCTGACGGGGCGCGTTCCGTTCGTCGCGGAGTCGAGCCACGCCGTCCTCTTCATGCAGGTGGGGCAGGAGCCGCCCGACCCGCGCGAGCTGAACAAGAGCATCTCGCTCGTCACGCGCGGCCTCGTCCTGAAGGCGCTCAACAAGAAGGCCGAAGCGCGCTTCCAGACGATGGCGGAGTTCCGCGACGCGCTGCTGAAGCAGGCCGCGGCACTCGGCGCCGGATTCGCGGGCGAGATCTCGATGGACGACGGGACGGTCGCGCTCGGCACCGCCGACGTCCGCGGCGCCTTCGAGCGGGCCCACGCGGACGCACACGGCATCTCGATGCCGCCCACCGAGCCGACGAAGGCGACCGCCCAGATCCCGGTTCCGCCACCGGCTCCGCCGACGCCGGTCCCCGCGGCCCCTGCCCCGGCTTCCGCCGCGCGGCGACCGGCGCGGCCGCCGGCTCCTCCCAGCTCGCCCGTCCTCCCGATCGCGATCGCCGCCGTCGGCCTCTTCGTCGTCGCCTTCGGAGGGACGCTCCTGTACAAGAGTGGCCTGGTTCCCGGCTTCGGGAGCCGTCCCGCGCCCACCCCGGCCCCCCTCCCCACGGCCGTGCCGACGGCCGTCCCCGTCCTGCCGCCCCCGACGCCGGCACCCGAGGCGACGCCCGTCCCGACCCCGGAGGCCGCGCCCCCCACCGCGGCACCGGAGCCGACGAAGCCTCTCGTCGTCAAGCTCCCGCCGCCGAGGCCGACGGTGCGCGGCGAGATCCGGATCGCCGACGCCCGCCCCCAGCCGACGGCGGCTCCCGCGGGGGACGCGCTCTGCGTCCAGATGAGCTCGACGAGCTTCGCCCAGGGTAAGACGAAGGGCTTCGCGCCCGGCTTCGACGTCTCGAGCGGGACGCAGTCCCGCGCGGCCAAGCCCGACGCCGGGCTCTTCCAGATCGAGTTCGAGGTGTCGCCGCGGAGGCCCGTGGCGGGCGAGACGGTGCAGATCGAAGCCTACTTCGCCAACGAGGCCGAGCGCGACGTCTCGCTCGACGGCGTCGAGGAAACCGCGCCGATGAGCATCACGAGCTTCCGGCCGGTCACCTCGCCCCCCGTTCCCGCCAAGGTGAGGGTCGGCAAGAAGGAGCCGATCTGGGTCTTCCAGGGCCCTCTGAGGGTCCCGTACGTGAAGACGATCCGGGTCACGGACGCCTCCGGGGACTCGTGGACGCGGACCCTCGAGATCACCCCCTGCCAGTGACGCGTCTCACCCCGTCGCACCGGCGAGGCGCGTCGGCGGTATAGTCGTCTTCAAGAAGCCGAAGTTTCTCGTGCCGGAGGCGCCCGCCGGGTGACCGTCTCCTTTGTCGTGGGGGCGCCCGAAGGACCGTCACCGTCCGAACCGAGGAGGACCGCTCGTGAAGAAGCTCGTTCCGCTCCCCGAGGTTCCCGCCGGCATCCGGCAGGCGTGCGCGATCCTCCTCGCGTCGACGCTCGCCACCGGGGCCTTCGCCGCGCCCGCGCCCGCACCCCAGGCCGACCCCGTCGTGAAGAAGGCCGCGCCCGGAGAGAGTCCCCGCCTGTCGATTGCGCACGACCCTCTGAAGTGCCTTTCAACGGAGGCGCGTCCGCTCGTCGACGCCCGCGTCCTGCCCGTCGCCGAGATGGACCAGGGCTTCGTCTACTTCCGGGCGGCCGGCACGGAGGACTTCTACTACGTCCTGATGAAGCCGAGGGCCCAGGACGATTTCATGGGCGAGCTGCCGCGCCCGATGCCCGGCATTCGCGGAATCGACTACTTCGTCCAGGCCCTCGACCGCCAGAGTCTGCCCAAGAAGACTCCGGAGTACGCCCCTCCCGTCACGGACCGTGGCGTCTGCCGCGACGAGCGGACCGTGACCGCCGTCGTCACCGTGACCGCCCCGCGGGAAGGACTGACCGTCGGGCTGACGCGGTCGGGGCAGAACCCTGTCCCGGCCGGATTCAACAGGGACGACATCGCGAAGGTCATTCTCGTGACGGGAACCGTCGTGACGCTCGCGAGCGCGCTGTCTTCCGGGACCGGCGCCGCGGCGGGCGCGGCCGTGGCAGGCTCGACCGGGCTCTCGACGGGCGCGATCATCGGTATCGGGGCAGCCGTCGCGGCGGGGGGAGTCGCGGTGGCCGCGGCGAACAGCAGCAACGAGGATCCCAATGGCGTGCCGACGATCGGCTCGGCCAGTATCACGCCTCTCTACGGCTCCGCCCCGCTCCAGGTGACGGGGACCGCGACGGCCTCGGACCCCGACGGCGACCCGCTCACCTATTCGTGGAACTTCGGCGCCGGCACGGCGACGGGAGCGACGGCGAACTTCACCTATCAGTCTGCCGGCACCTTCACCGTCGCCCTGACGGTCACCGACAACCGGGGAGGGACGGTGACGAACGCGAACGTGGGGAGCGTCAAGGTCGACCCGCAGGGGACCCCGCAGTACCTGACCGGCCTCGCGAGCTGGTCGGGGGACGCGGACCTCGACGTGCGGATCGCGGGCCCCGGAGGGATCGACGTCGCGACGCAGCCGGGCGGGCGGAAGCTCCCCGCGGGCTGCACCGTCGGGAACCGGACGGAGAGCGTCATCTACGAGGGCAACCGCCTTCCGCCCGGCACCTACACGCTCTTCGTGAAGCACGCGGCGACCTGCACCGGGAGCCCCGCCACGGCCCGCTTCACCTACACGGCGCAGGCCACCTCGGGCAGCAAGTGCGCCGGCCTCCTCGACGTCGCCCCGGGAGCCGAGATCCAGGCCTGTACCTTTACCTTCCCGTAGCGCCGCGTTCGCGGCAGGCCCCGGCGGCTCGTCCGCGGGAGGCGGGGTACCATCAACGAATGGTTCCGCCTCCCGCGCAGATCCTCGTCATCGGCGACGAGCTCGCCCTCTCCTGGAAGGACGGTTCCGAGAGCTACCTGAAGCTCCGGGACGTTCGACGCCTCTGTCCCTGCGCCGGCTGCGCGGGCGAGCGCGACCTCTTCGGCCGCCTCGCGAAGCCTCCGCAGAAGCCCTATACCCCCGCCTCGTTCGAGGTGGCCGCGACGACGCCGGTCGGCGGCTACGCGGTCCAGATCTACTGGAAGGACGGCCACAGCGACGGCCTCTATCCCTGGGCGAAGCTCAGGGAGTGGGCGGAAGACCCGCCCGACCTGCCGCCTCTCGAGGTCAAGACCCTCCTCCCGACTCTCTGACGCGGGCGAACGGAGAGCCGGAGGAAGTCCCGGGCCCGGCTCAGCAGAGGACGTTCTCGACGGGGATGCCGGTCATGCAGGCGTGGTCGAGCGGGCAGCGGGTGAAGCGGCAGGGGGCGCAGAGAACGCGCTCCCGGACGACGTCGAGGCGCACGGGGCGGCCGTCGGGGCGGGGGCCGTCCCAGGGCCGCGTCGCGTCGGGGTCCGTGGGACCGAAGACGACGGTCGTCGGCGTGCCGGCGGCGTTGGCCAGGTGCGCCAGTCCCGAGTCGTTCCCGACGAAGAGCTCGGCAAGGGCGACGATGCCGAGCACTTCGGGCAGGGACGTCTTCCCGGCGAGGTCGAAGACGCGCGCGCCGGACGCGAGCGCGGCGACGCGGGCATTCATCGGCGCCTCGCTGGCGCTGCCGAGAAGGACGATGGGCAGGCTTCGCTCCGCCGCGAGACGGGAGAAGAGCGAGGCGAACCGCTCCCCGGGCCAGCGCTTGGCCTGGTGGGCGAAGGAGGCGACGTGGGCGGCGGCGAAGGGGGCGGCCGGGACGCCTGCCTCCTTCAGCTTCGCGCGGGCGATGCGCCGGAGGTCCTCGGAGACGGGCCAGGTGGCGTCGGGAACCTCGGGCACCGGAGCGCCCGTCGCGGCGACGAGGCGCAGGTGCCGGAAGAGCTCGTGCTCTCCCGGAGGGCTCGAGAACGGGACGGGGTGCGTGAGGAAGGGAGAGCGTAGCTCTCCCCGGTACCCCCACCGTTCCGGGATGCCGGCCCGGTACGCCGTCCACGCGGTCGCGAAGCTGCGGGGCAGGAGGATCGCGCGGTCGAATCCCTTCCCGCGCAGCTCGGCGGCGAGGGCGGCGCGGCCGGCGGCGCCGGCGTGGCGGCCTTTCGGTTCCTCCACGAGGACCTCGTCGACCTCGGGGAGAAGCCGGTAGAGGGCGGCGACCCACGGCCGCGCGAGAACCCAGATCCGGTCGCCGGGGTGATGGGCCCTGAGGGCGCGCAGCGCGGGGAGCGAGATCACGACGTCGCCGACCCAGTTCGTGGCGCGCAGGAGGATCCTCACCCCGTCCAGCATAATCGACGGATGCGCCCTGCCGTCTCCGTCGTCTTCATGGTGAAGGACGAGGTCGACCGGCTCGGGCCCTCCCTCGCCTCGGTCGGCTGGGCCGACGAGGTCCTCGTGGCCGATACGGGCTCGACCGACGGCACGCAGGACCTCGCAAGGGCGGCAGGGGCCCGCGTCGAGTCGATCCCGTGGGAGGGATACGTCGCCTCGCGCAACCGGGCCCTCGCGCTCGCGACGCACGACTGGGTCCTGGTCCTCGACGCCGACGAGCGGGTGTCGCCCGCCCTGGCCGAAGACGTTCGGCGGTTGGTCGAGACGCCGGGTGACGCCGCGGGTTTCCGGATGCCGCGCCTCTCGCACGTCGGAGGGCAGCCGATCCGCCACGGGGTCTGGTCTCCCGACCGCAAGCTCCGCCTCGGCCTTCGCTCCAGGGGCCTGAGGGCCGCGGGGGGGCGCGTCCACGAGTGGATCGAGGTCGACGGCGCGGTACGTGACCTCGCCGGCCCGATCCTCCATTTCCCATACCGCGACGTCGCCGACGCCGTCCGAAAGAACACGCTCTACGCGCGACTCTCGGCCCTCGATCGCTTCGACCGCGGCGCCCGGGGCCACGTCCTGCCCGTCTTCTTCCGCCCGCCGCTGGAGTTCCTCAGGAGCTGGATCCTGAAGCGGGGCTTCCTCGACGGGCGCGCCGGTGTCGGCGTCGCGCTCCTCCACGCCTGGTATTACCTCCTCAGGGCCGCGTTCCTGATGGAGGAATCGGAGCGGGAGAGGGAGAGGCGCGAGGGCTGACGCTCAGGGAGCGTCGACCCGCAGCGGGGCGAGCCCCGCGGGGTCGTTCGACGCGTTGTCGATCCGCGCCACCGACGCGACGATCGGACCGCCCTCGGGGAGGACGAGCAGCGTCGCCCCCTCGACGGGGCCGCCGGGGAAGAGCGCGGGGAACGAATCGAGCTGAACGACGCGCCCGGCGTCCACGTCGACGAAGTGCTCTCCCCGGATGCCGTCCCGCGCGTACAGGACGAGGCGGACTCTCGAAGCCGTTTCCGGCGCGACGAGGACGAGGTTCGAGCGGGCCGCTGGGGACTCGTCGACCCCCGCGAAGGCGACGGGGCGTCCCGGAACCGCCCCGGCGCCTCGCGGAACGCAGGGGAGGTCCTGCGACGACCAGCCGGTATCCGGTTCGCTGCGCGTCACGGCGAGGGGGAGGAGACCGCCGGTCGACGACAGGAGGAGGGCACCGGCCCCGGGGGCCTTCGACGGGAAGAGAGTCGCGAGGAGGTCGGGGACGATCCGGGTCTCCCCGGCCCCGAGTCCCAGGCGGACCGTTTCCGGGGGCGACCCGTCGCGCGGGAGAAGCGTCGCGTCGAGAATCGAATCGGCGGTGGAGAAGAGGAAGAGATCGCTGCGGAAGAAAGCCCCGTTCCGTCCCTCGGACGAGGCGACGGCCGGAACGGTCCACGCGGAGGCGGCGCCGCCGAGGGGGAGGGCGGGAACGCGCCAGGGGTCGTTCGTCGAGAAGTTGGAAACGGCGGTGCCGTAGACCTGCACGCGGCCGGCCAGGACGGTGACCCGGACCGAGGCCCCCGGTGCGTCGCTTCGGCCGAGAACGTCGTCGAGCTGGGCCCGGCGGAGGTGGGTGAGGTCGACGCGCGAGGACCGGCGCACGGAGCCCGAACCGTCGAGGACGGTGACTTCGGCCGCCGCCGCCCCCAGCGGCGCGAAGAGCGAGACGTTCATCCGCTCGAACCGGGAATCGACCGGGCCGAAGAGGTGGGCCTCCTCGCCCACTCCGAGGACGCTCTCGCCCGCGGGGAGGACCGGGAACGAGAGCCCGTAGGTTCCCTGCGCCGTCGTGTTGAAGACCCGCGCGGACGCCGCGACGGCCCCGGCGTCGCCGGAGACGACCCTCAGGCGGAGCGGCGAGGCGACGGGCCCGGCAGCGGCCGTGACCAGGAGAGCGTCCGAAGCGAACGCCCGGCTCGAGCCGGCGGGAACCTCGAGCGCGAACGGCGTGGAGACGCCGTCGAGGAGGAGCGCTTCGAGGTGGAGCGGGCTCCGGGCGAGGTTCCCGACGGTGAGGACCGTCTCGTACCTCGCCCCGTTCGCTCCGTCCGCTCGGACCAGCGCCGGGACGAGCAGGTCGCGCTCGGCGACCGGCCCGGCGGGCGCGGGCGAGACGACGAGGAGCGAGCCGGCCGGCCGCGGAACGAGGCCCGGCAGCAGCACCCCCTCCGCCGTCCGATCGAACGCGAGCGGCATTCCGTCGAGCGTCGCGACGATCGCGGGGGCGAAGGGTCCGGCGAGCGCGAGGTCGAGCCGCCCCGCGCCGGCGAGGTGCAGCGAGACCAGCCGGGTCGCGTCGAGGCGGGCGCCGGGGAGGTCGAGACGGATCCGGACCGATCCCTCGAACGCGAGATCGGCGCGGTTCCCCGCGGTGTCGGCGCGCGCGTCGAGGAGCGCCCGCGTACCGTCGGGGGGGGCCGTCCGCGCGAGGCGCGCCCAGTGGAACGTCCTCTCCCGCGAGCCGAACGAGACGCCGACGACGCGCTCGGGGTGCGAGGGGCGCACCTTCCCGAGAGCCGCGTCGAAGAGGACTCCGGGCGGAACGAGGCGCAGCTGCTCGTGACCGACGTCGGCGGGGAACCAGGTGGTGAAGGCGTAGCCCGCGGGGTCGTCCGCGCGGAGCTCGGAGAGCGTCGGGCGAGGCCCGCGCGCGTCGGTGAATCCCGGCGTCACGCTGACGTGGTGCCCGTTGCGGTACGGGAAGAAGCCGGGTGCGTCGGGAACGTTGTCGTCCGCCTGGCCGTGGAGGACGGCGACGAAGAGGTTCCTCGCGTTCGGGAGGAGAAAGCGCGGCGACAGCTCGAACCAGTGCGCGAGCACGCCGCCGCCCGCCGAGGCCGGACCCCCGGCCGCCGAGGCGTAGTCCGGGGAACGAGGGGGACCAGAGCTGTCCCTGGAACGCGTCCGTCGGGCCGGCGGCGTCGACGAGCGCGGCGAAGCGCGTCGGGTTCAGGAGGCCGACGTTCAGGGCCCCGCGCCCTCCCTGTGAGAACCCCGCGAGGGCGACGCGGTCGGGGTCGATCGGCGCCCACGTCATCGCGCTGTCGAGGCAGGCGAGGATGTCCGTCTCGTCCGGGACGCCGTTGGCGCCGTCCACGTAGTACGCCGACGGGAACCCGCCCAGCGCCGGGATGCGGCGCCCCTCCCAGAAGACGAGGACGGCGCCGCGCGCGTCGGCCTCGGCGTAGTGCTCGGGACGCTGGAACTGCTGCTTCGTCCCGCCGCGCCCGTGGAGGAGCAGGATCGCCGGAAGGAGGCTCGTCCCGTCCCACGTCGCGGGGATGCGCAGGTCGTAGACCCGCTCGACACCGTCGGCCGGCGAAATGTAGGAAAGGGGGTGGAGCCCGCCGGGTGGAAGGGGTGCGGGCGTGGCCGGAGCCGCGGCGAAGAGGATCGCGGCCAGGAGGGCCACGGCCTGGAGGAGACGTCTCAACGCGCTCACTCTCCGAAGACGTGAACGACGAGCGAGCGCCTGTGCGGCGCGGTCCTGTGCTCGGCGAGGTAGATCCCCTGCCACGTTCCGAGGGCGAGCCGGCCGCCGGCGACGGGAATCGTCTCGCTCGAGCGGGTGACGGCGCCCCGCAGGTGGGCCGCCATGTCGTCGTCGCCCTCGGCGTCGTGCGAGTAGCGCGGGTCGCCGTCGGGGGCGAGCCGGGCGAGGAAGGCGAGGAGGTCGGCGCGCGCCGAAGGGTCGGCGTTCTCCTGGAGGAGAAGGCTCGCCGAGGTGTGGGGGCAGAAGACGACGCACAGGCCGGTCGTCACGCCGCTCCGCTCGACGACCGCCGAGACGGAGGCGGTCACCTCGTGAAGGCCGCGCCCCGGCATCCTCACCTCGAGCCGCTCCTGCCGCTGCATCACGGCAGCGACTCTACGCCAGCTCGGCCGTTCGCTCCGTGTCGGCCGTCAAGTCCCTCACGAGCCCTCCGAGGCGCCGGTCGAGGCGGAAACCCGGGAGCGGGAGGTTGCGGAAGGCGAAGTGGGCGAGCAGCGCCTTGACGCCGAGCGCGGAGAGGCGCGCGCAGAGGTCGTCCAGGAGGGCGGCGGAGAGGCCGCGGCCGCGAAGACTCGGAGCGACGACGAGGCCATCGAGCTGGGCGGTGTCGCCGCCGAGGAGGGAATACGACACCCCGCCGGCGATCCGCTCCCCGGAGTCGAGGATGACGAGGTACCGCCGGTCGGGCGAGAAGGCGCGCGGGAGTCCGGAGCGGACGAAGAGCCGGTAGAGGCGCCCCACCTCGGCGGCGTCGACGGGGTCGCGGACGGTCCAGGCCGCGTCCATCCTGTCGACCAGCTCCGTCGCGAGGATGACGTGCTTGACCGCGTCGCCCACGACCGTCACCTCGACGGGCCGGCTCGTCCGCGCGGCGGGGAAGACGAGGCGGGTGAAGGCGTGCCGCTCCTCGTCGCTCTTCAGCGCGGAGTGGAGCCCTTCCAGCTCGACGAGGTGCGAGGGGCGGGCGCCGGACCGGGCACGCAGAGCGACGAGGAGGACGTCGAAGGCCTGGAGGACCTCCGGCGAGGAACGCGAGAAGACCGTCCGGCGGAAGAGGCGGTAGCGCGACTCCTCGCCCAGCGTATCCACGCGGTAGATCCGCAGGAGGGCCTCGGCCGTCTTCTCGCGCTCCGACACCGGGGCGCCAGGCCGTTCCACCTCCCACGCCTCGAACCGGGCGATGGCGGTCTCGAGCGCGAGGGGGACCCTCTCTCCCGGGGACGTCGCCAGTGCGGCGTCGACCGCGCCGAGGAGCGAAGGCAGGATTCCCGTGGCCGGCACCGGGGCCGCCTCCCGCAGGTCGCGGAGAAAGCCGCGGGCTCCGGTCTCGCCGAGGGCTTCGAAGGCGGCATCGACGATCCAGGCCGGCTCGAGGACCGAAGCGAGGCGCGGCGCGAGAGCCGCCGTCTCGAAGAAAACGTTCCGGAGCATCGGTGCGACGAGATCGAACGGCCCCGTATACGGCCGCGAGCCGGAGATCGAAAGAAGGCACGTCCCCTCGCGGTAGTCCTCGGCCGGGACGGCGACGTTCGACGGCGCGACGGCGCCGGGTACGAGAGCGCGACCGCTCCTGTCCCAGGCGGTGAAGAACGCGGCGAGGGCGCGGACGACGAGGCTCTTGACCGAGTGCCCCTCGCCGGGCCGGGCGCGACCGGGGACGGCGGCGTCGCGGAGCCGCTCGGCGAGCGTCAGCTCGTCGACCCACGCGAGCGAGAGCGCGCCGAGATCGGGGCGCCAGGAGCCGACGCGCGGGACGACGGGGGGCCCCCAGGGGTGGCCGGCGAGCGCGATCATCCGGAGGGTCGTCGATCGGACCGCCTCCGAGTCGAGGTCGCTGCGCACCGTCAGGAGGAGGTCGTGGTGCGCTCCCGCCGCCGTTCTCACCGAGATGCGGTAGAGGCGGTGCCGGTGGAGAGCGAGGACGGGCGTCACCCAGATGCCCTCGTCGGGGATGTCGGCGAGGTCGGGCGGATCGGTCTCGAACGCGAGCTCGATCGACTCGCGCAGGAAAGAGGTGCCGAGGAGAAGCCCCTCCAGCGCGCGGATCTCGTCTTCCGGAAGACCGTCGCGGAAGCAGAGCTTGCGCCGGCCCTCGGAAACGGGCGGGAGCAGCGCCGAGGCCGCGGCGGTCTCCTCGTGCCAGATGCCGAGACCGTCGAAGAGCGCGTCGGCCCGACGGGCGAGGTCCGGGTCGTTCGTCTGGATCGCCCACGAAGCCAGCTCGGCGCGGACGGCGGCGTGGTCTTCCGGGTGGTGCCGGGCGAACCCCGCGAGGAGCTCGAGGACGTCGCCGAGTGTCTGCCGCGTCACGGTGGGCAGCGGCCCCGTCATCGCCTTGCGGTAGGAGTGGAGACGACGGCGGAGGGCGGTGAGCCGCTCCTCGCCGAGGTCGGCGCGCCCGATCGCGGAGATGCTCTCTTCCGAGAGGAACGGGAGACCCGCGTGGAGAAAGGCGGGGAGGATCGTCCCGGCGTCGACGAGCGGGTCGTCGAGAAGGAGGACGCGATAGGCCTCGCAGCGGACCCGCATGTCGGGGTGGCGCGCAAGGGCCTGAAGCCGCCGCCTCAGGAGCTCGGCCGTCCGCCGGTCTCCCTGGCGCAGGAGCGCCTCGGCGCGCGAGACCGCATCCAGTGCCTCGTCGGACCGCCCGAAGAGCGCCGCGATCGAGAGGCGGTGCAGGGCGGCGAGCTGTGGGGTCGGAAGCGGGTCCAGGCGCGCGCCGGGGTCTCCTTCGGGGACCTCCTCTCGCGGCGGCAGGAAGACCTCTGCGCAGGAGGGTGGGAGGGGCGTCTCCCAGCCGTCCTTCACGGGGAGGAGGGCGGCGAGCTCGGCGTTTCCGAGCCAGAGGAGCGGTTGCCGGGCGAAAAGCCCGAGGTCGATCCTCTTCCCCGCGCAGCGGTACGCGAGGTTCCCCATGCGGATCTCCTCGCCGCCGGGGCGCGCGGCGAGAGTGGCCGAGCGGCCGCGGCGCCGGTCGACGAGCCGACCGCCATCGAGAACGAGGTCCCCCTCGAGGAGGCCGAGGTCGCGGAAGAGCCAGCGCGGGACGTCCACCTGGAGCCCGTCGCCCGCGAGGGTCACGACGCGGCTGCGGTAGAGGCCGTCGAGGACGGACGAGAACGCCTTCTCGATCGCCTTGCGCCGGTACGAGCCCTTCGGCGTCAGCTCTCCCGCCTCGAGCGAGAAGTCGCGCGGGAGGACGGCGAAGTCGACGACGCGCTCGTACGTCGCGAGGTCCCGGTTCGCGGCGGCGACGATGCGGCGGAGGTAGTCGCGTGCCGCCTCTCCCTGGGGGTCGCCCCCGAGGACGGGGTCGTCGGCATCGGGGACGACGAGGAGGACGTTGTCGTCCCTTCCGTCCCCCGCGAGAAAGACCCTGCGGACTCCCGGCACCCCTTCGAACTGCTGCTCCACGCGCCGGGGCGCGACCGTCCGCCCGCGGCTGTTCTTGTAGATGTCCTTCACGCGGTCGACGATCTCGAGGTGCCCGTCGTCCCGCCGGCGGAAGACATCCCCCGTCTTCACCCAGCGTTCCTCGCCCCCGGACGGTTCCGGGTCGTCGAGGTAGCGCGCGACGTAGGGCCCTGCGATCTCCAGCTCGTCGCCCTCGCCGAGCCGGACGCGGATGCCGGGCAGCGGGAGTCCGACGGAGCCTTCCTCGTACTCGCCAGGGGGCGTCATCGTGATGCCGCCCGTCGCCTCGGTCATCCCGAAGCCCGAGCAGAGCTCGACGCCGTGCGCCTGGAAGAAACGGAAGACCTGGGGCGCGAGGTAGCCGGCGGCGGAGAGCCCCCAGCGAAGCCGCCCGCCGACGACGCTCCGGAGCGCCGCCTGCGCGGCCTCGGCCGAAGGGGCCTCGCCCGCCGCCGCCCGCGCGCGGGACTCCAGCTGCGCCCAGCGGATCGGGATGGAGATGAGACCGGTCGGCTCGACCTCCTTCAGTCCCGCCGCGAGCCCGTCGAGCGACGGGTTCCCGGCGAAGACGTACGTCCCGCCCCAGAAGAGCATCCCGAGCATCTCGAGGTAGCGCCCGAACGTGTGGTAGAGCGGGAGGAAGCAGAGGAGGACCTCCTCCTCGCCGACGAAGGGGAGCGCGGCCGCCCTCGCGAACCGCTTCGTCACGAGGTTCGCCATCGAGAAGGCGACCCCCTTCTGGCCGCCGGTCGACCCCGACGTGAAGAGAACGGTGCACGTGTCGCCCAGGGCCCGGCGCGGGGCGCGCGCGAGCGCGGCGGGGACGAGGGTCTCGGCCTGTGCGGCGAGCAGCTCGCCGAGGACGACGTCTCCTTCGACCGCCAGCTCGGCCGCCTCGTCGAGAAGGACGACGCGGAACGGGCGCGTGCCGTGGCGGGCAGCCTCGTGCAGGCGACGGAGGCTCTCCTCCGACGACACGACGGCCAGGTTCACGCCGAGGGCGTCGAACGCCGCCGCCAGCTCGCCGGACGAGAGGTGAGGCGAGAGGGGCGAGACGAGGAGGCCGTGGAGGAGGCACGCGAGGTCGACGCAGGCGGAGTCGAACCCGTTCTCCGAGACGATGGCGACGCGGGGCTCCACCTCGAGGGAGAGGAGCGCGGCGGCGATCGCGTCGGCCCTGCGCGCGACGTGGGCGTAGCTCCAGCGCGGCGCGTCGGCGCCGGGACCGTCGGCGAAGAGCGTCCGGCCGGGGTGCGCCGCGACGCGCTGCGCGAGCATCGCGGCGAGGCCGTAGCCGGAGACGGCGACCGCCTCGACCGCGGCGTCGGCCCACCTGTGCCGCGCCGACCGGCCGGGAAGGGCGAGGAGATGTTCGCTCCGGCGCGTGATGTCGAGCCAGCGGTGCCAGAGCGCCGGCGCGACGGCGCCGAGGGCGAGGGCCGCCTCCGCGGCCTCGAGGAGCCCGACGGACCTCTCCGGCGAAGGGGCTGATTCCCAGAGGGCGAGCGATTCTTCGAGGCGAGGCGTGTTGCTCATGGATCGGCGGCGCGCGAGGGGAAAGGATAGCCCGTCCGGGCGCGTGGACTCGGATCGCGGCAGCCCCTACGATGTGCGGGGACGACATGCCGGAAGACGAGCAACGACTTCAGTCCGAGCTCCCCGAGTTCCTCGACCTCCTCGAGAACGTCGCGGGCTACGTCGGCGGACTCGACCTCGCGAAGGTCGACGAGATCCCTGCGGAGGCACTCCTCTCTCTCCGCGATGGCCTTCACCGCGCGCTCGGCTTCCTCCAGGAGCTCTCGGCGCTGAGGGGCGAGCCGCCTCCGTCTCCCGAGCCGGGTATCGCCTTCGCCGCCCTCGGTCCTTCGCTGAGGCGGACGCTCCCCCAGCGCCTCGCGGCCCAGCTGGCCGACGAGCTGAACGCCCTGCCGGGGAGCGGTCTCGAGGACGTGTCCCAGTTCGCCGTGTTCGGCCTCGCCGGGTGCGTCGCCGACCTCCTTCGTTTCGTCGCGTACGTGATGGATCAGCGGTCGGAGGCCGCCCGGCTCGCTGCGCCGCCGACGCTCATGTCGGCCCGGCGGCCGAGGCCGCAATCGGCGAAAAGCCCGTCGCCGGTGCCGGGCCCGTCTCCGGCGCCGTCCGCGCCCGGCGCCGCGAAGGTCTCACAGCCCGGGCGGCGAGCTCCGTCCGGGCCCGCGGCACCCGTGCCAGCTCCCGTAGCCGGCGCCCCTCCGCCACCGGCACCGGGAGGCCCCGGCCCCGACCTCTCCGCCTACGGCATCCGGATCGACGAGGCGGGGGAGAAGATCCAAGCCGGGAGTGCGACCGTCTGGTTCGCCGCCGCTGCGGGCCCGCACGCCGCAGGCGAGGGCCGTGCCGCGTCGTTCGCCGTTCCTTTCCCGGGCGGGGTCGCGTTCGCCGTGGCCGAAGGAGCCGAGTCTTCCCTCGGCGCCCGCCTCGCGTCCGTCGTGGCCGTCCGTGCCTTCTGCCGCGCCGCCGCGGCGAACCCGACGGTTCCCGAGGCTGCCTTGAGGATGGCGCAGAGCCACCTCGACATGCTCCTCTCCGCGATCCTGTCGGCGGGGGACGCCACCGATGCCTTCACGCGGGTCCGGGGGAATACGCCTGCGGCCACCGCGCGCCGGATCCTGAGGCACACGAGAGAGCCCGAAGAGGCGCTCCGGAGGGTGATGCCGGCCCTTTCGACGAGCCTTCTCGGCGCGGTCGCTGTTCTCTCGGAAAGCACCGTCCGGGTCTCGGCCGTCCGTCTCGGCGCGGGACTGGCGGACGCCCGGGTCTCCGGGCGCGTGACGCCGATCCTCGGCATCAGCTCCGGGGGGACGGTGCCCCTGCTCCACCCCGGAGGCCGCGGTGCGGAGGACGCCTGCCGGGCGGAGTCCTCCCAGCCCGTCATGCTCTCCCCGGGCGACGCCCTCCTCCTCGGGACGCCTGCACTCGCCAGGGGCGCTACGGGAGCCTGGAACGGCCTTTCCACCCTCTGGCCTCCGTTCCCGGAGGGGCTCTCCTCCGGCGAGACGGCGCGCGACCTCCTCCGCCGGGCAGAGCGCTGGGGAGAGGCCGAGCCGCCTCACTTCGCCGGGCCTCTCGGACTGGCCCTTCTCCTCGCGAAGTAGGAGCGTCGAGTCCGGAGCTCGTCGAAGGCTAGACTCCCACGGTTGGAGGTCTCCCCATGCGCATCGCCTTCGCCGCGCCGGTTCTCGCGGCCGCCCTCACCCTCGGTGGCGACGTGAGCGCCGCCTCGCCCGTGGCCGTCTCCCCCGAGACCCTGTCGTCCCTCGAAGGCGAGCTCGTGGCGCGCCACGGAGATGCGGCCCGGGCGCGCGCGAAGCGGGGTCTCGCGCAGGCGGCTGCCCTCTGGCGGGCCTCCGACGGCGACGCTGCGGCCTTCGGAGAGGTCGTCCGGACGCACTTCCTCTCGGACCCGGCACGGCGCGACGCGCTGTTCGAGAGGATGCAGAAGGTCCTCGAGTCGGTGGACGGGCACCTCCTCGAGGTCGTCCGGGACCTGAGGGAGCACTCCGACCTCGACCGCGGCGAGATCCTCGCTTTCGACGAGGCCATGGCGGGGTGGGACCCGTCGGCGCACGTCCTCGACGACCTGTTCGGAAACCGGCTCGCGTTCGCGGTTCTCCTCAACTTCCCGCTCACGACCCTCCAGGAACGCCTCGAGAAGGGGCCGTCGTGGAGCCGCAGGGAGTGGGCCGAGGCGCGCCTGGCCGAGCGGTTCGGCAAGCGCATTCCGGCCGACGTGAGCCAGGCCGTCGCCTCGGCGTCCGCCGACGCGTCGCGGTACGTCGCCGAGTACAACCTGCGGGTTCACCACCTCCTCGACGAGAAGGGCCGGCGCCTCTTCCCGCAGGGCAAGAGGCTCCTGGCGCACTGGAACCTGCGCGACGAGATCAAGGCGAGCTACGGAGACGGACCGGATGCGCTCGCCAGGCAGCGGACGATCGCAAAGGCGATGGAGCGGATCGTCACGCAGACGATTCCGAAGACCGCCATCGACGCGCCGTGGGTCGACTGGAACCCCTTCACGAACGAGGTGAAGGTCACGACGTCGCTCGAGCCCGGCGCGCCGCCGCTTCCGAAGGAGCCCCCCGTTTCCGCCGCGGCCGAGCCCGACACGCGCTACGCCAAGCTCCTGGCGACCTTCCGCGCCGCGCGCCTCGTCGACTCGTACTCTCCCGCCGCCCCGTCCCTCGTCGCCCGGCGGTTCGATGAGGACCGGCAGATCCCCGAGGAGCGCGTGAGGGAGATGCTCGAGGCGGTCCTGTCCTCGCCCGCCTTCGCCGAGACGGGCGCCCTCGTGAAGCAGCGGCTGGGCCGTCCGCTCGAGCCGTTCGACGTCTGGTACCCGGGCTTCCGCGACCGCGGGGCCACCACCGAAGCCCAGCTCGACGCGATCACGCGGAAGAGGTACCCGACGCCGGAGGCGTTCGAGAAGGACATCCCCCGCATCCTGCGGGACCTCGGCTTCCCGGCGGAGCGCTCGGCCGCGGTCGCGGCGAACGTCGTCGTCGACCCGGCCCGCGGCTCGGGCCACGCGTGGGGCGCCGCCCGCCGCGGGGACAGGGCGCACCTGCGCACGCGCGTCGCCGCGGACGGGATGGACTACAAGGGCTACAACATCGCAGTCCACGAGCTGGGGCACAACGTCGAGCAGACGTTCTCGCTGAACTACGTCGACCACACCCTCCTCGCGGGCGTCCCGAACACCGCCTTCACCGAGGCGATGGCCTTCGTCTTCCAGGAACGAGACCTCGAGCTCCTCGGGCTCCCACGGCCGGACGCGAAGAGCCGCGCGTTGGGAACGCTCAACACGTTCTGGGGGACGGCGGAGATCTCGGGGGTCGCCCTCGTCGACATGGCCGTCTGGCGGTGGATGTACGACCACCCCTCAGCGACGCCGGCCGAGCTGAAAGGCGCGGTCCTCTCCATCTCGAAGGAGGTCTGGAACCGCTTCTACGCCCCGGTCTTCGGCGTGAAGGACTCCGTGATCCTCGGCGTCTACTCCCACATGATCGACTCGTTCCTCTACCTCCCCGACTACCCCGTGGGCCACCTCATCGCCTTCCAGATCGAGCGCCACGTCGAGAAGGCCGGGACCGTGGGACCCGAGATCGAGCGGATGGCCCGGCAGGGGAGGTTGACGCCCGACCTCTGGATGAGGGGCGCCGTCGGCGCGCCGGTCGGGCCCGAAGCGCTCCTGGCGGCCACGAAGGAGGCTCTCGCGGAGGCGAAAGCGGCCCGCTGAAGCTCCCGGACGGGCTGCCGGCGGAGCCTCTTCGTGCGGTGTCGCCGACCCTCCGCGGTGTACCATGACCGATGGCTCCGGCCGGTCCCGGCCCACGGGGACGGGACGGCCCGGCTGGAGCCAGGCGGACCATGCACTGGCCGACGCGCCTCTCGCAGAAGCTCATCCTCTCGCTGACGGTCGTCGTGACGCTCGTCGTGGTGGCCAACGGCATCTTCGCCGTCCGGTCGGCCGAGACGCAGCTCCAGGCCACCATGCTCCAGGGCGTCGACCAGCTCTCGGGGGCCATCGCGAGCGCCACCTGGCACGCCATGCTCGCCGACAACCGCGAATCGGCGTACCAGGTGATGGAGACGATCGCCGCCAAGCAGGGAATCCGGAGCGTCAGGATCTACAACAAGGAAGGTCGGGTCATGTTCTCGACGCCACCTTCGCAGACGAAGTCCGTCGACAAGAACGCCGAGGCCTGCTTCCTCTGCCACGCGTCCGAGCAGCCGCTCGTGCGGGTCGACACGCCGACGAGGACCCGGGTCGTCCACAGGCCCGACGGCACGCGGACGCTGGCGATGATCACGCCCATCTACAACGAGCCGGCGTGCAGCAACGCCGCCTGCCACGCCCACCCCGCGTCGCAGAACGTCCTGGGCGTCCTCGACGTCGCCCTCGACATGCGGCTCGTGGACGAGCAGGTCCAGCGCATCGAGGTGCGGACGGCGCTCTTCACCTCCCTGGCCATCGTCCTGGTCGGAGTCTGCGCGGCGGTCTTCACCCGCCGGCTCGTCACGAAGCCGCTCGCCCGGCTCGCGGACGCCACGCGTCACGTGGCCGAGATGCAGCTCGACCGTCCCATCGCCCTCGGGTCGAGCGAGGAGCTCTCCGAGCTGGCCCGCTCCTTCAACGAGATGCGCCTGCGCCTCGCCGAGGCGATGGCGGAGATCAACGGCTTCACCCGCAGCCTCGAGGAGAAGGTGGAGGAGCGGACCGAGCAGCTGAAGGTCGCGCAGCAGAAGCTGATGCAGGCCGACCGCCTCTCCTCGCTCGGTCAGCTCTCGGCGAGCGTGGCGCACGAGATCAACAACCCGCTCTCCGGCGTCCTCAACCTCTCGATGCTCATGCAGCGGATCCTGAAGGACGACGGCATCCCGAAGGGTCGGGAGGCCGAGTTCCGGAAGTACCTCGACCAGGTGGCCACCGAGACGGCCCGGACGGGGCGCATCGTCTCCGACCTCCTCGCCTTCTCGCGGCGGAGCAAGGCCCACCGGTCCGAGGTCGACCTGAACGCGGTCGTCGGGACGACCCTCTCCCTCGTCTCGCACAAGCTGAAGCTGATGAACGTCAAGGTCGAATGCGCCCTCGACGCCGCGCTCCCGCGCCTCCTCGCCGACGGCTCCCAGCTGCAGCAGGTCGTCATGAACCTCGTCCTGAACGGGGCCGAGGCGACCCGGAGCAAAGGGGCCGGGCATCTCCGCGTCGCGACACGGGCCAGCGAAGAGAAGCGGGACGTCCTCCTCGAGGTGAAGGACGACGGGGAAGGTATGGGCCCGGAGCTGAAGGAGCGGATCTTCGACCCCTTCTTCACGACGAAGGACGAAGGGAAGGGTGTCGGCCTCGGCCTCGCAGTCGTCTACGGCATCGTGCAGGCGCACGGAGGCGAGATCGAGGTCGAGAGCGTTCCCGGCAGCGGGACCCTCTTCCGCGTCACGCTCTCCGTGCGCGGTGCGGCGTCCGATCTCTCCGCGTGAGCGTCATCGCCGTGGTCGCGATCGGCGCCCCGGACGACGAGGTGCTGGCCTCCGTCGAGCCGGCCGTCGCGGGCGCGTTCGGCCGTGAGGTCCGGCGCCTCGAGCCTCTCGCCGAGCCTTCCGGCTCCCTCGACGCCGCCCGGGGCCAGTGGAACGCGCCCGAAATGCTGAAGACGCTCCTGGCCGCGCGGCCCGCCTCGGCCGAGCGGATACTCGGCGTCACGGGGCGGGACCTCTTCATCCCCGTCCTGAGCTTCGTCTTCGGCCAGGCACAGATGGATGGCCCGACGGCGGTCATCTCGCTCGCCCGGCTCTCGCAGGCGTTCTCGGGGCTTCCCGAGGACCGGCCGCTCCTCCTGCAGCGCGCGCGCAAGGAGGCTCTCCACGAGCTGGGTCACACCTTCGGCCTCGTCCACTGCCCGGACGCGGCCTGCCCCATGTCACTGTCGACGGGCGTCGTCCAGGTGGACCGCAAGGGAGAGGCGTTCTGCGCCTCGTGCGCGGCGCTCGTCAGGGAAAGGACCCCGGTGGCGATGCCACCGGAAGGGAGGACACGATGAGAGCGACGTGGCGGATCCTCGTCATCGACGACGAGGCGGTCATGCGCGAGTCCCTCGCGGCCTGGCTCCGCGAGGACGGCTACGAGGTGGACACGGCCCCCTCGGGCCGCGAGGGGATCGACAGGGCGCGGGAGACCGACTACGCCATCTACTTCGTCGACCTGAAGATGCCGGGGGGCATCGACGGCATCGAGACGATGATGGAGGTCAAGAAGCTCCGGCCCGACGCCTCCATCGTCATCATCACCGCGTACGCCACCGTCGACACCGCGATCACGGCGATGAAGGAGGGGGCGCTCGAGTACATCGTCAAGCCCTGCAATCCGCAGGAGATCTCGCTCCTGGTCACGCGGATCATCAAGGTGAGGAAGCTCCAGCGCGAGAACGAGATCCTGCGGCGGCGCCTCTCCGGCCGCTGGCACTTCCACGACCTCCTCTCCAAGAGCCCGCGGATGCAGGAGGTCTTCGGCCTCGTCAAGGACGTCGCCAGCATGAGGAGCACGGTCCTCATCACCGGGGAGAGCGGGACGGGGAAGGAGCTGATCGCGCGGGCCCTTCACTTCTCGGGCGAGAGGGCCGAGAAGCCGTTCGTCGGTGTCTCCTGCGCGGCCCTGACCGAGTCGCTCCTCGAGTCCGAGCTCTTCGGGTACGAGAAAGGGGCCTTCACGGGCGCCGCCGAGAGGCGCAAGGGGAAGTTCGAGCAGGCCGCGGGCGGGACGATCTTCCTCGACGAGATCGGCGACATCTCGCCGAAGGTCCAGGTCGACCTTCTCCGGGTCCTGCAGGAGCGGCGCTTCTTCCGGGTCGGAGGGAGCGAGGAGGTCTCGGTGGACGTCCGCGTCGTCGCCGCGACGCACGTCGACCTCGCCGCGGCGGTGAAGGAATCGCGCTTCCGCGACGACCTCTACTACCGGCTGAATGTCGTCGCGATTCACCTCCCGCCGCTGCGCGAGCGCCCGGAGGACATTCCCCTCCTCGCCCGCTCCTTCCTCGAGCGCCTCTCGCACGAGCTGGGGAAGGAGGCCGAGGACCTCTCCGAGGGGGCGCTCAAGGCGCTCCTCGGCCACCGCTGGCCCGGGAACGTCCGCGAGCTGGAGAACGCCGTCGAGCGGGCGCTCGTCACCGCGAAGGGACGCGTTCTGACCGAGGACGACTTCGCCTTCCTGCGCCCCGTCTCCGAGGCGGCGCCCGGATGGAGCGTCCCGACGCACCTGCCGCTCGCCGACGTCGAGAAGACGGTGATCGCGGCCACGCTGAAGCGCAACGAAGGGAACGTGAAGGAGACGGCGCTCGTCCTCGGCATCGACCGCTCGACGCTCTACGACAAGCTGAAGAGATACGGGATCGAGCGAGCCTGAGCTCACAGCGGACCGCCCTCTCAGCCGGGCTGGCGGACGTGGAGGAGACATGAAGACGATCGGGCTGATCGGCGGCATGAGCTGGGAGTCGACCGTCCCGTACTACCGGGAGATCAACGAGCACGTGAGGCTTCGACGCGGCGGCCTCCACTCCGCGCGCGTGGCCCTCTACAGCGTCGACTTCGCCGACATCGAACCGCTCCAGCGGACGGACCTCTGGGACGAGGCGGGCGAGGCCCTCGCGAGGGCCGGGAGGGCCGTCGAGGCGGCAGGAGCCGACTTCATCGTCCTCTGCACGAACACGATGCACAAGGTGGCCCCGGCGATCGAGGCGGCCGTCTCGATCCCGCTCCTCCACATCGCCGACCCGACCGCGGAAGCGGTGAAGCGCGCCGGAATCCGCACCATCGGCCTGCTCGGGACGCGATTCACGATGGAGCAGGACTTCTACCGGGAGCGGCTGCAGAGGCGTCACGGCCTCGAGGTGATCGTCCCGGCAGCCCAGGGCCGGGACGTCGTCCATCGGGTCATCTACGAGGAGTTGTGCCGCGGCGTCGTGACCGAGGAGTCGCGGGCGCAGTACCGGGAAGTGATCGCCGGGCTCGTCCGGAAGGGGGCCGGCGGCGTCATCCTCGGCTGCACCGAGATCGCGATGCTCGTGTCGGCGTCCGACTCCTCCGTGCCGGTTTTCGACACGACCCGCCTCCACGCGGCGGCCGCCGTCGATTTCGCGCTCGCCGAAGCGTAGGGGTCCGAAAAGAAGCGCCCGCCCGGTCCTGTGCGTGGAACCGGGCGGGCCCTGGATTGCCGGGAGTCGAGGGCGGAAGGGGGAGGTTCGCCTCCGGTACCGGCTACGCCTCGAGGAGCATCTCTCCGAGGACCCGGTCGCGGTCCTCGTCGGGAATCGCCTTCGAGAGGTCCCCGACCAGGAGGCCGCCGTCGGCGAGGGCGGGGATTCCCTGGGCCGCGGAGAGGACGAGCTGGAGACGGTCCCGCTCGCGGCCGAAGAACGCGGCGGCCTCGCGGCCGGAGAGGAGGGCGCGGGTGTCGAGGGGGCCGTCGGGCTTCACGCGGAGAAGGAAGCCCTTCGCGAAGCTCCCCGTCTCGACGACCTCGCCCGAGACCGGCGAGGCGACGCGGACGCGCGCCTTGCCGGCCTTCAGGCGGAAGGCGGGGCCGTTCTCGGCGAGGCGTTCGCCGACGGCGGGGAGGACGAGGGCGTCGGGCGTCCCGACGAGGCGCGTCGCCAGGTCGTCGAGGCCGAGGGTGACGGTCCCGTCCTCTTCGGCCTTCAGCCAGGCGTGGCCGCGGTGGTACAGGCGGTCGGCCAGGACGAAGAAGCCGCCGGCGTCGTAGGACGGAAGCGGCTTCGCGTCCGCCACGAGGCGGGCGTGCGTCTCGCATCCCTTGCAGTCGAAGGCCCGCTCGCAGTGACGGCCGGGGAGCTCTCCGGTCAGGTCGTGGCGGCAGCTGCGCGCCGAGGCGGGGAGCTCCTCGAAGTCCTCGTGCCAGAGGATCGAGGCGGCCTGACCGCGGGCGACGGCACGCCGTGCCGAGACGATCGCCGAGGCGAGCGTCCCGACGACGACCACGAGGACGAGGGCGAAGACGCCCAGGAAGATCACGTTGGCCGGGTCGAGGATGAAGTCGGTGTTGCCAGGGAGCATCTCGAAACCTCCGTCAGCCCTTCGTCGCCAGCTCTCGCTCTTCGGGGAAGAGGTTGAGCCAGCGGAAGGAGATCGAGTAGAGAAGGACGCCGTAGCCGAGGACGGCGAGGAAGGCCGCGGTCTCCTGCCAGCTCGGCGAGTAGGAGAGGAAGCTGTCGAACGGGAGCGAGGGGAGGGCGAGGGTCTGGATCGTCATGACGTAGCGGTTCAGGACGACGCCCGCGCAGGCCATCGCGGCGGCCAGGACGAGGAGCCCCGTCCGCGCGCGGACCCGCCGCGAGAGGAGGAGGACGGCCGGAACGAGTCCGAGGAGGACGACCTCGGCGAAGAGGACCCAGGTGCCGAACGGCGGGTGCGCGTAGAAGGACGACACCTGGACCCCGGTCTTCGGGCTCGTCGCGTTGATCCAGACGAGGGAGTCGATCCCCTTCAGGACGACGTAGACGAGGAGGAGCCAACCGGAGATCTTCGCGAGCGTCTGGAAGACCTCCGGGGAGACGAGGCGCTTCTTCGAGACCTTCCCGACGAGCCAGGTCGTCAGGAGGATGAAGCTCGGGCCGACGGCGGCGGCCGACAGGATGAAGAGGAAGAACGTCGTCGGCCAGATGCCGATGTGCTCGCGGAAGGCGAACGGGTTGCCGCGCAGGACGCCGTAGAGCCCGCCGAGGGAGCCCTGGTGGAAGAAGGAGAGGAGCGTGCCGATCCCGGCGAAGACGACCATCACCTTGTGGAGCTGGTGCTCGAGGACGAGGAGGCCCGGGACCTCCTTGACGCGGCGGTTCTTCAGGACGAGCGGCGCGTACTCGATCGCGAGGACCGAGAGGTAGAGGGTGAGGCAGAACGTCACCTCGGCCAGCATCGAGTGGACGTTCGGGTGCCAGAACGTGAACCAGGCGCGCAGCGGCTGGCCGACGTCGACCATCAGGATCCCGACGGCGCCGCTGTAGCAGATGAAGCCGATGACGACCGCGCTGTTGATGACGGCCTTCAGCTCCTTCTTCTTCAGGATGTAGAGGAGGAAGCCCGTGAAGAAGGCGCCCGCGCCGAGGGCGATGACGGTCAGGTCGAGGTAGATCCAGAGTCCGAACGCGAACCGGTTGTCCATGTTCGTCTGGTTCAGGCCGACGGCGAAGCAGAGGTAGACCGCGTAGAGGCCGAGCGCGAGGAGGGCGGCCCACGGGACGAGCCAGAGGAGGAAGCGCGGGAGGGGCGTCCTCTTCAGGCCGCGGCCGATCAGGGTGTCATCCACGCGTCACCCCCGTGCGGGACAGGCGCTCCCGGGCGGCGGGATCCGAGGAACGGTAGAGGACCTTGGGCCCGGTGCCGAGTCCGGCCAGGAGACGGAAGCTCTCGGGGTCTTCTGCGAGCCGCGCCACCTCGCCCTTCTCGTCGGCCGCGTCGCCGAAGGAGAGGGCTCGCGAGGGGCACGCCTCGACGCAGGCGGGGACGTAGTCGGCCGGGTCGATCTCGGCCTGGCCGGCGGCCGAGGCTTTCGCCCGGGCGGCCTGGAGACGCTGGACGCAGAAGTTGCACTTCTCGACGACGCCGCGGGTCCGGATGGAGACGTCGGGGTTCAGGGTCGCCTTCATCCCCTCGGGCCACTCCGGCGTCCACCAGTTGAAGGAGCGGGTGTGGTAGGGGCACGCGACCATGCAGTAGCGGCAGCCGAGGCAGCGGACGGGGATCTGGGCCACGATGCCGGTCCGCGGGTCGTACTCGATGGCGCGCTGCGGGCAGACGTCGACGCAGGGCGGGTTGTCGCACTGCTGGCAGGGGATCGGGACGAACGTCGCCGGGCCGTCGCCGGCCGCTGCGGCCTCGTGGACGCGCATCCAGACGGTGCCGGTCCGCTCGGTCGCCTTCTCGGCGGCCGGCGGGATGTTGTTCTCCACCGCGCAGGCCGTGCCGCAGGCGCCGCAGCCGGTGCAGCGGTCGAGGTCGACGACGAGCGTGTAGCGGTGCGCGGGAAGGGAGCTGGTGTGCTTCGAAGTGTGCATGACGTTACGCCCTGGCGGCAGTGGTGGCCGCGGCGGCGGGCGGGGTGAAGAGTGCCGTCTCGCGGGTCAGTTTCGTGAGGAGGAGCGACGGGGGCGCCGCCGAGAGCGCCTCCCGAGGGAGGGACGCGGGGAGTGCCGGAACGCTCGAAGGAGCTCCGAGAGCGGCCTCGAGGAGGCGCGCCGCCTCGCCGTCCCTGAGGAGGGCGAAGCGCCCCTTCGGCTCGGGGGTCGCGTCGTCGACCCAGCACGCGCCGCGGGCGAAGAGCTCGCCGAGAGCGTTCGTATCCGCGACGTCACCCGTCGCGACGAACGTGGCCGCCGCCGGGTCGAAGAGACGGCCGCGCCTGGCCGCGAGAAGCGCGTCCGCACGTGAGCCAGGGGCGGGAGCCGGAAGGGAGAGCCCCGCGGCCGCGGTCGCCTCGCGCAGGATCTCCTCCCCGGGAACGAGGTTCTTCGGGGGAGAGAGGAGGGCGGGGGCGAACGCGAAGGTCGCGAAGGGTGCGTCGACCGGCCCGTCCAGCTCGATCGACTCCTCGAGCGGCGCCGGGCCTGGGATGAGGAGCGTCGCCTTCTCGCCGAGGCCGGCGCGGAACGGAGAGAGGCTCACGACGAGGGCGTCGCTCGCGAGGGCCCGCTCGAGGCGCGCCCACGGCACCAGCCCCTCGGCCACCGTCGCGTCGAGGAGGAGGAGCCCGACGGAGCCGTCGGGGAGCGCGTCGAGAGAGGTGGCGGCGGCGAGCTTCGCGTCGCCATCCGTCGCGCGGGGTGCGTCGCCGCGCACCGGGAGCGCGGCGAACGGGGCGCCGAGGAGGAGGTTCAGGGCGGCGATCGCCGCCTCGGCTTCCCCGGAGAGGGGTGCGGCCGCCGGGTCGCCACCGAGGACGAGCGCCGGGCGGTTCGTGGCGAGGTCGCGCGCGAGCGCGGTGACGACTCCGGCCTGAGCGCCGGTCTTCTGCTCGACGAGGGCGGGCGCGAAGCGCGCCGCGAGGGCCGCGAAGTCGGCGAGGCCCGTCGTCCGCGCGTCGAGGAACGCCGCGTCGGCGAGCTTCTCGTCGAGGAGAACGTGCGCGAGGCCGAGCGCGAAGGCGGCCTCGGTCCCGGGGGCGATCGGGATGTACCGGTCGGCGAGGGCGGCGCTGCGGCCGCGCGTCGCCTCGACCTGGATCACCTCGATCCTCTCGGCGGCCGGACGGCGGCGGCTCTCGGCGCGCAGGCGCGCGAGGAGGCCGGGCGTCCCGGCGTCGGTGAGGACCGGCGTTCCGAAGGAGACGACGCGGCGGGCCTTCGAGAAGTCGACGCCGAGTGCGAGGGCACCGCCGTCGAACCGCTTCGCGAGCGTCTCGAGCGAGAGGGCGGCCCCGGCCGCGGGGGGCGTGACGTAGAGGCCGCCGGTCGCCGCCGCGAGAGCCCGGTAGGTGCGCGAGAGGGTCCGGCCGGGGCGGCCGTCGACGACGGCAAACGTGCGCTTTTCCCTGCCGCACGCGGCGAGGGCGGCCGAGAGGGCCGCCACCGCGTCGGCGCGGTCGATCCGTTCGCGCTTCCCGCCCGAGACGCGCTCGGGGTGGGTGGCACGGAGCGGGTGTTTTGCGAGGTGGTGGGCCGTCAGGCCGAGCGGACAGAGGCCGCCGTCGCTCGCCGGGTGTCCGGGGACGGCCGCGAAGCCGACCGGCTGCGCCCCGAAGCAGCGTGCCTTCAGGCCGCAGGAAGCGGGGCAGAGAGCGCACGACGTGAAGCGGAACGCGAGCGGCCCGGCGGGTCGCGGCGTCGGCGTCGGCGGCTGCTGCGTCCAGATCGAGAGGTCGTCGAGGAGCTTCCAGGGGACCGGCGAGAGGGCGATTCCGGCGACGGCGCCTCCACCGGCGAGGAAGAGGTCACGGCGGGAGAGCTCGAGCTTCATGCCGTCCCCTTCACTTGTGGCAGTCGAGGCAGGCGCTCTCGCGTCCGCCCGCGCGGTGGCACTGGATGCAGTCGGACATCTTCATTCCCTGCCCGTCTTTCGGGCCGACCCTCGCCAGAGATGGGCCCCAGATGTCGCGCGAGTACCCGGACAACCGGTTCACCGCGTACGTCCGCGTCGCGGTCGACGCACCGTGGGGGCCGTGGCAGCGCGCGCACGCGAGCTTGTCGCCCGTCACGTGCGGCGCGTGGGGGAAGTAGACGTTGTCGGGCTGGCGGGCGTGGACGAGCCACGGCACTTCGCGTCCCGGCTCCACGTAGCTGGCGACGAGCGCGTTGATCCCCGCGTTGTCGCCCTTCTCGGCGTGGCAGCCGGCGCACGCCTCGGTGGTCGGAAGACCGGTGAAGCGGCCGTTCTCGGCCGTCGCGTGGCAGTCGGTGCAGCCCATGCCGCCTTCGGTGTGGACCTTGTGGTTGAACGGCAGGGGTTGCGCCTCGGTCTTGTAGAGGAGGCGGGGAAAGAGGAGCCAGCCTGCCGCGAGTGCGGGAACGAGGCCGACGGCGAACGAGACGGGGGCCGGTAGTTTCAAGAGAACCTCTCTTCGTCGGTGGCGGTGGAGAGGAGAAGGTGGGAGAGGCGGAGCGCTTCCTCGTGCGGGAGCGTCCGGATGAGACCCGGGGCGGGAAGGCCGCCGTCGGCGGCGAGACGGGCGCCCCAGATCCGCTCCGAGGCCGCTTCGGCGAGGCCGCGGAGACGAAGCCCCTCGCGGCGCATCCACGCCGTGGCGGCGTCGCCGCGCAGGAGGCCGTCGGTGAGCTTGGTGTGGCCGCTCGGAAGGGAGGCGCGATCGCGGACGATCCCCTCGAAGAGCCAGCCCAGGCCGTAGGGGTCGCGGGCGAGTCGGGCCGGGTCGGCGCGGAGCGCGCCGTTCACGCCGGTGATGAGGACGGGATTGGGAAAGGAGACGGTGAGGTCGACGTCGCGGACGGTCAGGACGGCGGCAGGCCGCTCCAGACCCTTCGTCGTCACGAACTGGACCCTGTCGATCCCGCCGAGCGTCCGGGCGAGGAAGGCGTCGACGCCGATGTGGCAGACGCCGTCGGACGCCACGGCGAGCCAGGTGTGGCTCGGTGCGAACCAGAGCCAGGTCGGAACGGGGATGCCGTCGGCGTCGTCGGAGCGCGGGGCGGGCTCGCCCGTCTCCGGCGTGGGAGCGGAGGTCCTCGCGAGGGCGAGGTAGAGGTCGCAGTAGCGGTGGGACTCGCTGCCGCAGCGGGAAAAGGCCTGATCGCTCCAGGGGATGAACTTCGTCACGGGAGCGGAAGAGCAGTACTGGACGAGCGACTCGGCGTGGAACGGGCAGGAGCCTGCGCTCGGGTGCTCCTCGGTCAGCTCGCGGGCCGCGAAGCAGTCGCGCCACGCCGCCGAGCCGCAGCGATCGTCGGCGGCATGGCCGCTCCGGACGATCTGCTTGCGAAACGGGGAGGCCTGGCACGACTGGACGTGTGCCTCGCGGAGGAAGGGGCAACGCACGGCTCGCTCCTCTTCGGCCCTCGGGCTACTTCTCCGTCTCCTTCGCCTTCTCCTCGTCCGCGTCGATCTTCTCGCCGCCGTCGGCCATCGTGAGGCCGAGCTCGGGGATGAAGGCGGAGTGCGGATCGAGGGAGTGGACGGTGACGCGGCTCTTCGCGCGCTCGCCGAGCTCGCGGACGGCCGTCCAGGCGAGGACGCCGATTCCGGCAAGGGTGGCGAGGCCCAGTCCGGCGTTCGTCAGGTTGAGCCAGAGGATCTCGGTGTCGGTGGGCTGCATGGGAAACCTCCTCGCGTCGGGATTTCCCTCGCGGGGGAACCGGCGCACACGTGGAGCTGCATGAGGCGTGCCCACGGCGACCCCGACCGACGGAGGGCGGCCAAGTCGTGCAGAAGGAGAGTCTTAAGGCGACGCGCGGGAATCGGGCGTTCGCTCCGGCCTTCGTTCCGTGCCGGAAATCCCGACGGCCGCGCCGGACTTCCCGACGCGGCCGTTCGCGGACCTCACGCGGCCTTCAGCCAGCGCCAGAGCTCGGGAATGGTCGGTCGCTTTCCGGTGGCCAGGAGGCCGGCCCGGAAGATCTTCGCGGTCGCCTTCAGGAGGAATGCGATCGTCGCGACCGAGAGGACGAGGGAAAGGGCCACCTGCCACGCCGGCGGCTCCGAGACGAGGATCCGGATGAACATCGTCATCGGCGTGTAGATCGGGACGAGGGAGAGGACGACCGAGAGGTTCGAGTCGGGATTCGACAGGATCGGCATCATCAGGAACCACGGGACCATGAAGACGATCATCACCGGGGTCAGGACCTGCTGCGCCTCCTTCTCCGAGCTGACGATCGACCCGCCCGCGGCGTAGGCGCCGACCGTGACGAGGTACGAGAGGACGAAGAAGACGACGAACCAGACCGCGACCGCCGGACGGAGGACGGCCGAGAGGTCGAGCCCGGCTGTCTGCGCCTCCGAGAGGCCCGACCCGAGAAGGAGGCCGGCCATCGTCATCCAGACGGCGATCTGCGTCAGGCCGACGGCGGCCATCCCGAGGATCTTCCCGGAGAGGAGCTCCATCGGCGTCATCGACGAGACGAGGATCTCGACGACGCGGTCCGTCTTCTCCTGGATGACGCCCCGCATCACCTCCTGCCCGTAGACGAGCGACGGGATGAAAAGGAGCGCCATGAAGACCATCGCGACGAGGAAATTGCCCTCGCCTCCAGTCCGCTCCTGGCCCGACTTCGTCACCTGGACCGTCCGGACCGGGAGCGGTGCGAGGAGGAGCTCCACCTCGGACGGTTCCATACCCCTGGCCGCGAGCCGCTCCCGCTGGAGCGCACGGTTCACGACGCGCCCGAGACTCTCCTGCGCGAGGAGGTCGACGGCGGAGCGGCTGAAGTAGGTGAGGCTCGTGACCGGGCGCTCGAAGGCGTCGGCCGGGACGAGCAGGACGCCGTCGAGGAGCTGGTCCTTCGGCGTGCCTTCCCCGGCAAGGCGGGCGAGATACGGGCCGACCGCGTTCTTCGGGTCGACGCCGAAGAGGTTGACGTATTCGGGGACGATCCTTCCCGTCGGTGCCCCCCCGCGTCCCGCGCTCCCGCCCCGCGCGAAGGGAGTCAGGCCTTCCGGTGACTTCCTCTCGAGGACGGCGACGATGCTGCCGAGCCGGCCCGTGCCGTCGAGGATCGCCACCCGCCGCTCTCCCATACCCTTCACGGCGAGAAGGGCGGGCACGATCATGAGCGCCGCCAGCAGGAACGGCGCGAGGACGGTCATGACGAGGAACGACGGCTTGCGCACCGTCTCGCGGTACTCGCGCTTCAGGACGGCCCAGAGCTTCCTCACGCCGCCACCTCCGCCGGGGTCCCGCCGACCGCCTCGAGGAAGACCTCCTCGAGCGACGGCGCGACGACCTCGAACCTGAGGATACGCAGCCGTCCCACCGCCGCGGCGAGCAGCTCCTGGGGGTCGGCGCTCGCCTGGAGGCGGAGCTCGGCGCGGTTCGTGTCGACCCGGGCCGAGCCGACGCCCGGCAGCTGGGAGAGGAACGCCCCGTCCCCCTCGAACTCGACGTGGACCGCGTCCCTCCCGCCGGAAGCCTTCACCTCGGCGAGGGATCCGGCCTTCACGACCCTGCCGTCGTGAACGAGGACGATCTCGTCGCAGAGCTTCTCTGCCTCGCCCATCTGGTGCGTCGAGAGGAGGATCGCCTTTCCGTCCGCCGCGAGCTCCTGGAGCAGGCGTCGCACGAGGACGACGTTCACCGGGTCGAGGCCGGATCCGGGCTCGTCGAGAATGACGAGGTCGGGGTCGAAGAGGAGGGCGCCGGCGAGCTGGACCTTCTGCTGGTTCCCCTTCGAGAGCTCCTCCACCTTGCCGTCCCGCTTCTCCCAGAGCTCGAATCGCCTCAGCCATTTCTCGGCGGCCGGCCGCATGGCGGCGGGGGAGCGCCCCTTGATCTCGGCGAGGAAGAGGAGGTGGTCGAGGACGCGCATCTTCCGGTAGAGGCCGCGCTCCTCGGGCAGGTAGCCGAGCCGGTCGCGCGCTTCGGCGACGCCGGCTCCGAAGAGCTCGACGCGGCCCCGGTCGGGGTGGAGGACGCCGGTGATCATCCGGAGGGTCGTCGTCTTCCCGGCGCCGTTGCGGCCGAGGAGGCCGGTGATGCGCCCCGCGGCGACCTCGAAGGAGACGCCGTCGACGGCCTTCACCTTCCCGTAGTGCTTCACGACGTCGAGGACGGAGAGGACTTGGCTCACGGCGCGGGATCTTACGCACCCCGGGGACCCGGGGCGCGCGGATTCCGGAGCCTCAGGAGTTGTAGCGCGAGCAGAGGTAGCTGATGCCGACGCCCATGACGGCCTCCCACGCCTGCTCGACGTCCTCCGACCAGCCCGCGTCGCACGCCTTGACGGTCTTCAGGAGGTTGTCGAGCCAGAGGTCGTAGAGCTCGGCTCCGATCCGCAGCTGGCGCGCGCCGTGTCTTTCGGCGAGAGGGGCGAGCCAGATCGCCGGTCCGTTCTCCTCGTCGCGGGCGGCGTTCAGCATCGTGTCGAACGACGCACGCAGCATCTGTTTCTGCCTGTCGAAGTCGGTCCCCGCGAACTTCTCGCGCACCTTGGGGGACGAGCCGAGGAAGTTCCCGTAGAAGATGTCGAGGAAATCCGGATCCGCCATGCAGCGCCCGAGGCTCTCTTCGAACTTCCTGAGCGTTCCGGAATCCATCTGATTGTTTCCCTCGGGCGGGATCGTAACCGCAGAGTCCATTCCCAGCGCAGGGAAACGGCGGCTCCGGCCCCGGGGCGGGAGCGCGCAGCGTCGCCTCTCGTCAGGCGGGCCCCGTCGCCGCGACCGCGTCTGCGAGGGTGACGAGCCGTTCGGCCTCGAGCGCGTGGAGCTCCTCGACGAGGTGGCCGTCGAAGACCGCGACGCCGCTCCCCGCGGCCCGGGCCGCGCGCCAGGCCGCGAGCAGCCGACGCGCCGCCTCGACCTCGACCGGGTCGGGGGCGAAGAGGCGGTTCGCGGCCTCGATCGTCCGGGGGTGAATCAGCGTCTTCCCGTCGAACCCGAGGTCGCGCCCCTGCCGGCACGAGGCCGCGAAGCCGCTCTCGTCGTCGAGGGCGAGGTGAACGCCGTCGAGCACCCAGAGGCCGTGGGCGCGGGCCGCCAGGACGATGGCCGAGAGGGCGAAAAGGAGCGGCTCCCGGCCGGGAACGTGCCGGGCGCGCAGCTCCTTCGCCAGGTCGGACGTCCCCGCGACGAGGCCGGCGACGGCCGGGTGCGCCCCCGCGAGGACACCGCAGGCGAGGACGCCCCGGGGCGTCTCGATCGTCAGCCAGAGGGGGAGGCCGGGCGGCGCGCCCGGGCCCGCGAGGAGGGTGGCCGCGGCCAGCACGTCCTCCGGCGATTCGACTTTCGGCAGGACGAGCCCGTCGGCACCGGCCCGGGCCAGAGCGGAGACGTCGGCCCCGAACCACTCCGTGCCGCGCGCGTTGACGCGAACGAGGACCTCCCGGGGGGCGAAGCCCCCCTCGGCGAGCGCCGCGACGACTGTGGCGCGCGCCGCCTCCTTCGCCTCGGGCGCGACGGAGTCCTCGAGGTCGAGGATCAGCCCGTCGCACGGCAGCGTTCTCGACTTCGCCAGCGCTCTCGGGTTGGACCCCGGGACGTAGAGAAAGGATCGGCGCGGCCGAATCGTCACGCGCCGCTCGCGGTCCCGACGCCGGGGCGCGTCTCTCCCGCCGCCTCCGCCTTGGCCTTCCAGCGTTTCTCGAACTTCGCGAGGTCCACGGCGCCTCGGACGTGCGTCCCCTCGCCCACCTTCTCGACGCCGTCGTGGGCGACGACCTCGAACGTCGCCGTCCGCTCCGTCGCCGAGACGAGCTTCGCCGTCGCCGTCACGGTCATCCCGAGCGGCGTCGCCGCGAGGTGCGAGACGCTCACCTGCGCCCCGACGGTGGCCCACCCCTCGGGCAGGTAAGGCTTCAGGACGTCCGCCGCAGCGACCTCCATGAGGTAGATCAGGAACGGCGTTCCGAAGACCGGCGGCATCCCTTCGGCCCAGTGGCCGACGGTGAGGTCTTCCGTCACGACGAGCGAGCGGGAGGCGGTGGCGCCGGGAGGGACGATCGCGGCGAGATCCATGCCGCGGATGTTAGGCCGGGAGGGATCGCCGATCGACCTGGCGCCTCAGCGGACCGCGACCGTCTTCGGACTGCCCTGCAGGGGCACGAGCACCTCGTTCTTCCGGAGGAACCACGGTGTCCAGGGTGGGTCGTAGCGCGCGTAGACCGGCGGGCCGGAGGGGACGAAGCCGGCCGCGTCGAGCCTGCCGAGGAGCTCCCTGGCGACGGCGTCGAAGCGCTCGGCTCCCCACGTACCGCTGAACGTCACGGCGGCCACGCGCCTCGCAGGGACCTCCCGGAGAGTGACGCGCGGGTCGTTCGGCCTCGGCAGGGTCGCCATCGTGTGCTCGGCGGGCATGATGAACGCGACGGTCCACCCCTCTCCCGTCTTCTCCTGCGCCACCGGTGCGGTCATGGCGATCTTCGTCCCGTCGCGCGGGCCGGGGCTCCGCTCCTGGGCGACGGGGGCGGTCATGGCGATCTTCCGGCCGCCGTCGTTGCCGCCGAAGATGTAGCCGGCCACCCGCCGGAATCCCTCGTTCCCACCCTCGCCGAACTCCCCCGGAACGAGGGTCTCGGCGACGACCTGGGGTTCGTAGAGGCGCACTTCGAAGCCGTCTCTCGTCTCGAGGACACGGTGTTTCGGTTCTTCGGTCGCCATCGCCACCTCCGCGGCCGGCGCGAGGAGGAGAAGGGCGAGGGTCGCGGCGAGCCGTGTCGATCTCATCGCCTTCTCTACGCCGCCGCCGGCCCGGCGGACGCTCCCGCCGTAGACTTCCCGCCGTGACCACGTTCGGCATCGTCCTCATCGTCGGGGTTCCCCTTCTCGTCCTCCTCGTGGTCCTCGAGGGGAAGAGGCAGGCGCGGATCTACGGCAGGCCGAGCGCCCGTCCCAACCTCGCCGGCGCCGGCCTCCTGGAGCTGCAGAAGCACCTCCAGGCCGACCGGCGGGTCGAGACGCTCGTGGAGCAGGTGAAGGACGAGGCGGGGGAGACGCGGGAGGACGGATCGGGGGAAGGGCCGCGGACCGGAAGGGGCGCCCGTTCGGGCGCCCCTTCGACCTGAAGCCTGGTTCTCGGCGCCGAGCCGACCTCAGCCCATCGCCTGCGCCTTGAGCATCCGCTTGCGCGTGAAGGCGATGAGCCCGCCGGCATCGATGATCGCCTGCCGCGCGGGGGGGAGCGGGACGACGTCCCACGACTTCCCGCTGGTCTTGTTGACGACCTTCGGCCCCTCGACGACGACCTCGTCGCCTTCCGAAGCCTCGACGCCGGGCGCCGTGATGATGTTGAGCCCGAGGTTGATCGCGTTCTGGAGAAAGATCCGGGAGATGTCGCTGGCGACGATCGTCAGCTCCCACCCCTTGAGGCAGGAGACGGCCTGCTCGCGCGAGGAGCCGCAGCCGAAGTTCTTCCCGCCCACGAGGACGGAGCCGGGCGGGACCAGCTTCGCGTTCAGCTTGTTGTTGAGCGCCGGGTCGTTCGCGAAGGCGAACTGGGGCGTCTCGGTGGGGAGGACGGTGGCCATGTAGCGGCCCGGGTAGATGACGTCGGTGGAGACGTCGTCCCCGACGACGAATGCGACCTTGCCCATGTCAGTTCCCCTTCCGCGGGTCGGCCAGGACGCCCGCGACGGCCGAAGCGGCCGCGACGGCGGGCGAGCAGAGGTAGACCTCCGACTTCGGGTTCCCCATCCGCCCCTTGAAGTTGCGGTTCGTGGTGGAGACGGCGACCTCGTTGTCGCCGAGCGCCCCCTCGTGGACGCCGAGGCACGGGCCGCAGCCGGCGTTCATGACGACGGCGCCCGCCCTCATGAAGTCGGAGACGTAGCCCCGGTCGAGCGCCTCCTGGAAGACGCGGCCCGAGGCGGGGAAGACGAGCATCCGCGTCCCCTGGGCGACCTTCTTGCCGCGGATGATGTTCGCGGCGGCCTCGAGGTCGTCGATCCGCCCGTTCGTGCAGGAGCCGATGACGACCTGGTGGACCTTCACCCCGGCGACCTCGGAGATCGCCTTGACGTTGTCGACCGTGTGCGGGCAGGCGATCTGCGGTTCGAGGGTCGAGACGTCGATCGTGACGACCCGCTCGTAGACGGCGTCGGCGTCGGGGACGACCGGCTCGATCGGGTCGGTGACGCCCGCCTCCTCGCGCAGGTAGCGGATCGTCTCCGCGTCGGCCGGGACGATGCCCGACGTGGCGCCCGCCTCGACCGACATGTTGCAGACGGCGAGGCGCCCGGAGGTCGACATCTTCCGCATCGTCTCGCCGTGGAACTCGAGGACGCGGAAGTTGGCGCCCTGGGCCGTGAGCTTTCCGACGACGTGGAGGATCAGGTCCTTCGGGCCGACGTGCGGGCCGAACTCGCCGTTCACCTCGATCTTGATCGTCGTCGGAACCTCGATGTTGAGGGCGACGCCGAGCGTCCAGACGGAGGCCATCTCGGTGGCGCCGATGCCGAACGAGAAGGCGCCGAGGGCGCCGTGGCTCGTCGTGTGGGAGTCGGTGCCGACGACGACCTGCCCGGGCCTCACGTAGCCGTACTCGGGGAGGATCTGGTGGCAGATGCCGCCGACGTCGCCGCGGATGTCGTGGAAGCGGGAGATCCGGTGCGCGTCGACGAACTCGCGGATCTTCTTCTGGTTCGACGCGGTCTTCGGCGACTCGGCCGGGACGCGGTGGTCGAAGATGATCGCGATCTTCGAGACGTCCCAGGGGTGGGCGGTGACCCCGGTTCCCTCGTAGATCTCGAGGAACTGGTTGATGACGAGCGCGGCGTTCTCGTGGCTCATCGCCACGTCGACGCGCGGCTCGACGACGTCCCCGGCGCTGACGGCGGGGAGGCCCGCGGCGCGCGCCAGGATCTTCTCGACGACGGTCTTGCCCATGGAGGTCTCCTTACACGACTCCCTCGGCCTTGAGGCGCGCCACGTCGTCCGTGGCGTAGCCGATCCGGCCGAGGATCTCTGCAGTGTGCGCGCCGAGGCGCGGGGGGGGCGCGTCGATCGACCCGGGGGTCTTCTCGAGCTTCGCCGTGAGGTTGAAGAGGGGGAGGGTCCGATCCCGGGAGTCTCGACGTTCTCGAGGGTCTTCCGGTGGACGACCTGCGGCTGCTTCAGCGCGGCCTCGAGCGAGAGGATGTCGCCCGACGGGACGTCCTTCGCGTTGAGGAGGTCGACCCACTCGGAAGTGGGCTTCTCCCCGAGCTTCGCCTCGAGGAGGGGCGTCAGCGCGTGTCGGTTCTTCTTCCGCGTGTCGCGCTCGGCGAACCTCGGGTCCGCCTTCAGCTCCGGGACGCCGAGGACGTCGCAGACCGACTCCCACTGCTCCTGCTTGTTCGCGGCGATGTTCACGAAGCCGTCCTGCGTCCGGAACGTCCCCGACGGGGCGGCGGTGAAGTTGTCGTTGCCGATGGCGACCGGGGACTGCCCCCCGATGAGGAGGTTCGCGGCGACCCACCCCATGAGCGGCATGATCGAGTCGAGGAGGGCGACGTCGATCGACTGCCCCTCGCCCGTCCGCTCGCGGTGGTAGAGCGCGGCCAGGATCGCGAAGGCGGCGTTCATCCCGCCGACGGTGTCGCAGACGGGGAAGCCGGCCCGGAGCGGGTGGAGCCGCTCGTCGCCGTTGACGTCCATCTCGCCCGAGAGCCCCTGGATGATCTGGTCGTAGGCGGGCTTGTCGGCGTCGGGGCCGTCCTGGCCGAAGCCGGAGATGGCGCAGTAGACGAGCCGCGGGTTGATCTCGCGGAGCGTCTCCCAGCCGACGCCGAGGCGCTTCATGACGCCCGGGCGGAAGTTCTCGACGACGACGTCGGCCGTCGCCGCGAGCTTCTTGAAGATCTCCTTCGCCTCGGGCTTCTTGAGGTTCAGCGTGAGCGACTTCTTGTTCGCGTTCTGCGCGAGGAAGCTCGTCCCCATCAGCTCCTTGTTGAGCTTCGGGACGTTGCCGAGCTTGCGCGCCAGGTCGCCGTCGGTCGGGTTCTCGACCTTGATCACCTCGGCGCCGAGGAGGGCGAGGTGGAGCGTCGCGAACGGCCCCGAGAGGACGTTCGTCAGGTCGAGGACGACGACGCCCTCGAGGGCCTTCTTCGTCATGCCGGGGTCTCCTGTTTTCGAAGCTGCGGGGCGGGGCCGGTCCGGTGGACGCGGCCGGGCATCTCGCGGCCGAAGAACGTCGCGACGTCGCGGGCGACCTCGATGAGGCGCGCGAGGTCGACGTCGGTCCGCTGACCGTTCCGCTGGAGGGTGTGGACGAGGTCCTCCGTCGCGACGTTGCCGGCGGCGACCTTCGTGAAGGGGCAGCCGCCGAGGCCGGCGAAGGAGGATTCGAGGGAGACGGCGCCGGCGCGCAGGGCGGCGTACACGTTCGCCATGCCGGCGCCGTAGGTGTCGTGGAGGTGGCAGGCCGCCTCGATTCCGGGGTGGAGCGCGAGGAGCTTTCCGTAGAGGCGTTCCACCTGCTCGGGGTAGGCGTGTCCCGCCGTGTCGGCGAGGGCGATCGTCAGGAGCCCGGCGTCGACGTAGGCACGGGCGATGTCGAGGACCTTCTCTTCGGAGACGACGCCTTCGAAGCCGCAGCCGAACGCCGACTGGACCGACACCTGGACCTTGCGGCCCGCTTCGACCGCTTTCCTCGCCGTCGCGACGATCCGCACCGTGGCCTCGGCGGTGCCCATGCCGGTGTTCTTCCGGCTGTGGGTCTCGGAGGCCGAGACGCCGAGGCAGACCATCTCGACGCCGCACGCGAGCGCCCGGTCGAGGCCCTTCTCGTTGAGGACGAGGCCCGAGTAGACCGCCTGCCCCTTCCGCTCGGCCCCCGGCGCCGTGAGTCGCCGGAAGAGCGCGTCGGTGTCGGCCATCTGCGGGACCTTCTCCGGGTGGACGAAGGAGCCGACCTGGACGACGTCGAGGCCCGCTTCGCAGAGCGCGTGGATCCAGCTGAGCTTCGTCTCCGTCGGGACGACCGTCGTCTCGACCTGGAGCCCGTCGCGGGGCCCCACCTCGTGCAGGACGATACCGCGATGGGTCACGTCAGAGCGCCCGGGCGACCGCCTCGCCCAGCTCGAGCGTGGTGGCCGAGCCGCCCATGTCGTAGGTGCGGACCTTCCCCTCGGCGATGACCTTGGCGACGGCGGCCTCGAGGCGGACGCCCTTCTCCTTCTCGCCGAGGAAGTCGAGCATCATCTTCGCGGCGAGGATCGTGGCGATCGGGTTCACCTTGTTCTGGCCGGCGTACTTCGGTGCCGAGCCGTGGCTCGGCTCGAAGACGCCGAGCTTCGTCCCGATGTTCCCCGAGCAGCCGAAGCCGAGGCCGCCGACCATCTGGGCCGCCAGGTCCGAGATGATGTCGCCGTAGAGGTTCGGGGCGACGAGGACGTCGTAGCTCATCGGGTTCTTCAGGAGCCACATGCAGATCGCGTCGATGTTCGCGTCGTCGACGGCGATCTCCGGGAAATCGGCCGCAACCTTCTTCGCTTCCTCGAAGAAGAGGCCGTCCGTCGCGCGGACGACGTTCGCCTTGTGGACGATCGTCACCTTCTTCCGGCCGAACTTCCGGGCGAACTCGAAGGCGGCGCGAACGATCCGCTCCGAGCCCTTCCGCGTGTTGATCTTGCACGAGACGGCGTACTGGTCCCCCGGCAGGCCGGCGAAGTGGCCGAACGGCTTGCTGAGGGCGCTGAGCGTCGTGGCGAGCGCGTCGGGGACGGGCGAGAACTCGACGCCGGCGTAGAGGTCCTCGGTGTTCTCGCGGAAGATGACGAGGTCGATCGCCTCCTTGAAGTTGAGAGGGTTGCCCGGGTAGGCCTTGCAGGGCCTGAGGCAGATGTAGAGGTCGAACATCTGCCTCATCCGGACGATCGGCGAGCGGTAGGTGAGCCCCTTGCCCTTCAGCTCGGGGACGAGCTCCTGCTCGGCGGCCTTCACCGGTTTGGAGGTGATGGCCCCGAACATGGCGGCATCGGACGCCTTCAGGAGGTCGACGGTGCGCTGGGGGAACGATTCCCCTTCCGAGCACCAGAACTCCCAGCCGATGTCGCCGTGGGTGTAGACGGCGTCGAGCTTCAGGGCGTCGAGCGTGATGCGGGCGGCCTCCATGACCTCGTTGCCCACCCCGTCTCCCGGCAGCCATGCGATCTTGTACGCGCTCATCGGAATCCGCTCCCCGCGCGCGCCCTCGGGGGGCGCCTGCGCATCGGAGAGTCTATCTCTGCGCCGGGCCTTCGCCGCCTGCGAGCACCTCGAGGAGGACGGCCGCCTCGTCCTTCAGGGACGGCAGGAAACGTGCGGCCTCGTCGAGCCCGCCGGGTTCGGCCGAGAGCTTCTCCATCTGCGCGCAGAGAGCCTCCACGCGGGCGCCTCCCAGGGAGGAGGCGCTCGACTTGAGGCTGTGGGCTGCGCGCCGGAACGACTCGGCGTCGGCCGCCGTCGCGGACCGCTCCATCTCCTCGATCCGGAGCGGCGTGTCGCGGCTGAAGATCTCGAGGAGCGACGCGAGGAAGGCCTCCTCGCCCGGCCGCTCCAGCTTCTTCAGCGTCTCCATTGGGCCGGGGACGAGGACGGGGAGGGCATTGGCCGGCGGGATCCGCCGCGTCCTGCGCGGTGCCCGTCGCAGGGCCGCGGCCAGGTCCTCGACCCGGACGGGCTTCGAGAGGTAGTCGTTCATCCCGGCCGCGAGGCACTTCTCCGGGTCGCCGGTCATCGCGCTGGCCGTCACGGCGACGATCCAGGGACCCTTCTCGCCCGGGCCGAGGGCCCGGATCCGCCGGGTCGCTTCGAAACCGTCCATCTCGGGCATCTGGACGTCCATCAGGACGACGTCGTAGCTCTCCCGGCGGACGGCTTCGAGGGCCTCGCGGCCCGTCACGGCGACGTCGGCGGCGTAGCCCATCCGGGAGAGGTAGGACAGCGCGACCTTCTGGTTCACCACGTTGTCCTCGGCGAGGAGTATCCGCAGCGGGTGCGTCCGGGCCAGGTCGCTCGGGAGAGTCGGGGCGGAGCTCCTGCGCCGCCGCCGGCTGACGCTGTCGTCGCGAAGCCCTGCAAGGGCGGAAGCGAGAGAGCGGGGTCTCACGGGGCGGGCGAGGGCCGCGACGAAGGTGCCGCGGGTCCCGCCGGCCCGCCGGCCCCGGGACGTGACGAGCAGGAGCGGAAGCTCGTCCGCGTCGCGGCTCAGCCGTATCGCCTCGGCCAGGCGACGGCCGTCGAGCTCCGGCATCTCCTCGTCCAGCAGGCCGACGTCGAACGGCTCCCCGGCCTCGACCCAGGAAAGCGCCTCCTGCGGCGAGGCGGTGGCGCGGACCACCATCCCCCACGACGAGAGCGTTTCCGAGAGCGTCTCCCTCGATCCCGGGGCGTCGTCGACGAGCAGGACCCTCTGCCCCACGAGGCGGCCCACGCCGGGGATCGCCTCGCTGATGGCGGGCGGCGGCCCGATGGCCGCGACGAACGTGACACGGAACGTCGAGCCCAGGGACGGGTCGCTCGAAACGCTGATTCCTCCGCCCATCCTCTCGGCGAGGCCCTTGCAGATCGCCAGACCCAGACCCGTCCCGCCGAACCGGCGGGTCGTCGATGGATCGACCTGGCTGAAGCTCTGGAACAGGAGATCGAGGCGCTTCCTGGGGATGCCGATCCCGGTGTCACGCACGAGGATCTCGACCTCCCGCTTCTGGTCGGCCGTCTGTTTCGAGGAAGCCCTGAGGACGATCTCGCCGCTGGGGGTGAACTTCACGGCGTTCGAGAGGAGGTTGAGGAGGATCTGCCGGACGCGGGTCACATCGCCCTCGAGGGTCGCGGGAACGGAGGGCTCGATGCGGAAGGAGAGGTCGACGCCCTTGGCCGCCGCGGCCGGCGCGACGAGGTCGAAGGAGTCCTCCACGGCGTCCCGGAGCGAGAAGGGGCGGCTCTCCAGCTCGAGCCTCTCGGACTCCATCTTCGAGAAATCGAGGACGTCGTTCAGGAGTGTCAGGAGAGTGTCGCCGCTCGTCCGGATCGTCTCGACGTAGTCCTGCTGCTCCGGCGTCAGCGACGTCTCCAGGAGGAGGCCCGCCATGCCGATGACCGCGTTCATCGGCGTCCGGATCTCGTGGCTGATGTTGGCGAGGAACTCTGTCTTCGCCCGGCTCGCCGCCTCCGCCGCGTCGCGCGCGGCCGTCAGCTCTTCCTCGACGCGCTTGCGCCCGCTGATGTCGGTCGAGATCGAAACGAAGCCGTCGACCGCGCCGCCCCGCAGGAGGATCGACGTTCTCAATGCGACCCAGAGGACCTCCCCCTGCTTCGTCACGTTGAGGATGTCCCCCTGGAAGCCTCCGGCCCGCGTCGCCGCGGTGATCTTCTCGACGAGACCGGGTGGGTTCACGTCGCCGAGGAAGAGCCGCCACGGCTTTCCGAGGAGCTCGTCGCGGGTCCAGCCGGAGCGGGCGAGGACGGCCTCGTTGACCCAGGTGAGCTTTCCTTCGACGTCCGTCACGAGGACGAAGTCGCCGATGGTCCGCGCGACGTGCTCGAGAAGGGCGAAGTCTCCCTCGGGGGCGTACGAACCGCCCGGGCCGGGTTTCACCAGGCGAGCTCGAAGACGCAGGCCGGGGCGCCGTCGGCCGCGCAGGCGGTGTGGCGGACGACGATGGGGCCGGGGGCGTGCAGGAGGCGGAGCGCCTCCTGGTAGTAGCCCCGGCCCGAGATGCAGTAGACGGGCGAAAATGCCGACGTGTTCTCGATCCGAACCCGTCCCGAGCTGTCGCCGAGCCGCTCGTAGGCCGATCGGCCGAACGTCTGGAACTGGTGGTGCAGGACGGTCATCCGCTCGAAGAACCGGTGGGGCTCGCCGCTGATGAAGCCCTTGTAGACGCCCGTCAGGTTGAGCGCGGCCGAGTGGCGGCCGAGGGCGAGCCAGGTCTCTTCCGGGTCGGGGCCGGCAGCGGCGGCGATCGCCCGGTCCAGCTCGATGAGGGCCGAGAAGGGGACCCAGTCGGTGGGAAGGACGGGCCTGGACAGGAGCGCGAGGACGGGGGCCGAAAGGCCCTGCTTCACGGTCTCGAATCCTGGACCGAAGCGGTTCGCCGCCCAGCTCAGGTGAGCCCGGAGCATCGTCCCTTTCACCGACGCCTTGTCGTCGAACCGGTCGGGAGAAGGTCCGCTCATGACGCGTGGAGGTTATCGCGATCCGGGGGAGGCGGCACCCGTGGCGGCGTCCGGCCCGCGGTTGCCGGGCTCCCGTCTCGGGTACCTGGTCGCGACGTAGTCGTCGACGAGAGCGCGGAAAGCCTCGGAGAGCTCCTCGGGGGAGCCCTTCAGCGTCGTGAACTTCTGCCCGTCGACGTACACCGGGCAGCTCGGCGCCTCGCCGGTGCCGGGGAGGCTGATGCCGATGCTGGCGGCCTTGGACTCGCCCGGGCCGTTCACGATGCACCCCATGACGGCGAGGGTCATCCGCTCGACCCCCTCCCTCTCGACCTTCCAGCGCGGCATCTGGTCGCGCACGTAGCCCTGGATCCGCTCGGCCAGCTCCTGGAACGTCGTCGACGTCGTCCTCCCGCAGCCGGGGCAGGCGGTGACGCTCGGGGCGAAGGCGCGGATGCCGAGCGACTGGAGGAGCTCGCACGCGGCATACACCTCCTCGCGCCGGTCGCCGCCGGGGCGAGGTGTGAGGGAGACGCGGATCGTGTCGCCGATCCCCTCCGCGAGGAGGACCCCCATCGCCGCGGACGACCAGACGAGCCCCTTCGTCCCCATCCCCGCCTCGGTCAGGCCGAGGTGGAGCGGCTGGGCGGTCCTGCCGGCGAGGTCGCGGTAGAGGGAGATCAGCTCGCGCGGACGCGACACCTTGCAGGAGATGACGATCTGCTCCCTCGCGAGACCGCATTCGAGGGCGAGCTCCGTCGACTGCAGCGCCGAGAGGACCATGCACTCGTTCAGGATCTCCTCGGAGCTCCTGCCGAGGTCCCGGTCGGTGTTCTCCTGCATCTTCGAGAGGACGAGCTCCTGGTTCAGGGAGCCGCCGTTGACGCCGATCCGCACCGCCTTGCCGTTCTCGCGGGCGATCGCGCAGATCGTGGCGAACTGCTCGTCGCGCCTCCGGCCGGTGCCGACGTTGCCGGGGTTGATCCGGTACTTGTCGAGAGTCCGGGCCATCTCCGGGTAGGCCGTCAGGAGCGTGTGGCCGTTGTAGTGGAAGTCGCCGATGAGGGGAACGTCGCAACCCTCGGCGTCGAGCCGCCGGCGGATCTCGGGGACCGCGGCGGCCGCCTCGGGGAGATTCACCGTGATCCGGACGAGCTCGGAGCCTGCCCGGGCCAGCTCGAGGCACTGCTTCGTCGTGGCGGCCACGTCGGCCGTGTCGGTCGACGTCATCGACTGCACGACGACGGGCGCCCCGCCGCCGATCGTCACCTTTCCGACCCTGACCGCCACCGTCTCGTGGCGCCGGACGCTCGTCGTCACGGAAGACCTCCCGCGGGGCCAGCCCCGCCCGCCAGGGTGACGTTAGCAGAGGGTCCGTCGCCCCCGGTCCGGAAGGGGACCGCCGGGAGGCTCGCCGGCGGTTCCCGAGAAGGCCCCCTTCACAGCGCCGCGTGCATCAGGACGCGCTTGAACGTGAAGAAGTACGGCTGCTCGTGGGCGAGGCGGGGAAGGAGGCGGCGGCGATAGGTCTCGAGGAACTGCTCGTACAGCCGGGGGACGAGGCGCGACTGGTACTCGGTGAGGATCGACCCCTTCACCCACTCCACGACGCTCTCGGGCGATTCGAGGAGGTGGCCGTACACCACGAGCTTTACGGACTGCCGGGAGAAGCCGAGGCGGTGGAAGAGGGTGGCGTACGCCTCCACCGGAAGGAGGTTGTTCGGGAGGACGTACCCGCCGAGGGCTTCGGCGAACGGCTCCTCGCGGGCCACCTCCCGGGCGGTGACGTGCGTCGGGTGGTCCTGGTTCGCGGGGAGGTGGACGGCCATCTGCCCGCCCGGCGCCAGGAGCGCGGCGAGTCGCGGCCAGAGCTCCTCGTGCCCCTCGACGAAGTGGAGCGCGGCATTGGAGAAGACGAGGTCGAAAGGACCGTCCGGGACGAACGACTCGACCGTTCCCTTCTCGAACCGGAGCCCGGGTGCGGCGAAGGCGGCGCTCTTCTCGAGCATCCTCGCCGAGCGGTCGAGCGCCAGCGTCTCCCGGCAGCCGAGCCGCTCGTGGAGCTGCCGGGTCAGCTCCCCCGTGCCGCAGCCGAGGTCGACGGCACGCATTCCAGGGCGGGTCTCGACGAGGTCGAGGAGGTCGAAGAAGGGGGCGCTCCTCTCGCGCAGGAACTTCGCGTACTGGCCCGGATCCCACGTGTCGGCGGTCATGCTCCCGATCGTAGCGGACGGCGTACCATCGGACGCCCGTGTCTGCTGCCAAGAAGCGACTCCTCCTCTACGGCGCCAACGGCTACACGGGGCGGCTCATCCTCGACGCCGCCCTCGCCCGGGGCCTCTCCGTGACGATCGCGGGCCGGCGCCCCGGGGCGATCGAGCCCCTCGCCAGCGAGCGCGGGGTCCCGTTCGAGGCGTTCGGGCTCGACGAGGCGCCGCGGCGCCTCGCGGAGCGATTCTCGCGGTTCGGCGCGGTCCTCCTGGCCGCGGGCCCCTTCTCGAGGACGAGCGCCCCGGTCCTGGCGGCCTGCCTGAAGGCGCGGGTTCCCTATCTCGACATCACGGGGGAGATCGGCGTCTTCGAGTCGGTTTTCGCGCGGCACACCGAGGCGGTGAAAGCGGGCGTCGTCCTCCTCCCCGGCGTCGGGTTCGACGTCGTCCCCTCCGACTGCCTCGCGGCGTCGCTCGCAATGGCGCTTCCCGGCGCGGTCCGCCTCCAGCTCGCCTTCCGCGGGTTCGGGATCTCGGCCGGAACGGCCCGGACGATGATCGAGGGGCTTCCGAAAGGCGGCGCGGCCCGCATCGACGGAAAGCTCGTCTCCGTGCCCGTGGCGTGGAAGGCGAGGACGATCCCGTTTCCCGACAGACCACGGTACGCCGTGACGATTCCCTGGGGAGACCTCTCCACCGCCTACCGCTCCACCGGGATCCCGAACATCGAAACCTACATGGCGATGGCTCCGGCGCACGTCTCGGTGCTTCGGTGGAGCCGGTCGCTGCTCCCGCTGGCCGGGTTCGGCCCCTTGCAGGCCCTCCTTTCGGCCTGGGCGAAGAAGGGGATCGCCGGGCCGACAGACGCGGAGAGGGCCCGCGAGCGTTCGCTCCTCTGGGGCCGGGTCGAGGACCGGGAGGGGCGTGCGGTGGAGGGAACGGTCGAGACGCTCGAGGGCTACACGCTCACCGCCGAGACCGCCGTTCTCGCGGCGGAGCGGGTCCTTCGCGGGGGCGTGAAGCCGGGGGCGTGGACGCCCTCGAAGGCCCTGGGACCCGGCTTCATCGAAGACGTCCGGGATACGAAGCTGACGGTCCCGACGCGGGCCGACGGCGGGCGGCCGGGGAACAAGCCGGGCGCGTGAAAGGGCTGAAGCCCGGGCGCGTCCCTGCCGGGGACACGTGTCGCAGAATGCGGCCGGGCCGCTCGCAGCGGCCCGCCAGGAGGTTTCCGATGACCCGACCCGACCCGCACCCGCCGGAGGTCTTCGAGCAGCTTCGCCGACGCGGCCCCGAGACCCGGATCGCCGTCGTCGGTGCGAGCAACGACCCTGCCAAGTACGGGAACATCATCGTGAGATACCTCGCGGCGAAGGGGTACACCGTCCTCCCGGTGAATCCGCGACAGCCCGAGATTGCCGGCATTCCCGCATTCCCGAACCTCGCGGCGGTCCCGCCGCCGATCCACATCGTGAACGTCGTCACCCATCCCGACGTCACGATGGGGGTCCTCGAGGAGGCCTCCCGGCTCGGCCTTCCCGCGGTCTGGCTCCAGGACGGGAGCTACGACGAGGCGGTCCTCGAGGCCGCCGCCCGGGCCCCGTTCAAGACGGTGCACGAGGCCTGCATCATGGTCGCGAGCAACTTCGCATGAGGCTCCCCTGCCCGCGCCGGGGAGAGGCGAGGCCGGGCGGATAAACTCCGACGCGTGAGCGAACAGCCAGAGGCGATCGAAACGGACGGGTTCCGCGAGGAGTGCGGGGTCTTCGGGATCTACGGGCACCCCGACGCCGCCAACCTGACCTACCTCGGCCTCTACGCCCTCCAGCACAGGGGGCAGGAGGCGGGCGGGATCGCCGCCTGGAACGGGAAGCGGATCGTGTTCGAGAGAGGGATGGGCTACGTGGCCGACCTCTTCGACGAGGCCCGCCTCGCGCGTCTGCCGGGACGGTCGGCCGTGGGGCACGTCCGCTACTCGACGGCCGGCGGATCGCTCCTGGAGAACGCCCAGCCGATCGTCTACAACACGAACAAGGGGCCGCTGGCCATCGCCCACAACGGCAACCTCGTGAACGCCGACGAGCTGCGGGCCGAGCTGGAGGCGGAGGGGTCGATCTTCACGACGACCTCCGACACCGAGGTCCTCCTGCACCTGATGGCCCGCTCGAGGGCGGAGAGCCTCGTCGAGGCGCTCCGCGACACTCTGGCCCGCGTCCGGGGGGCGTACTCGATCGTCCTCCTCGCCGGGGAGAAGGTCCTCGCGGCGCGCGACCCGCAGGGCTTCCGGCCGCTCACGATCGGCCGCCTCGGCGACGCCTGGCTCGTCGCCTCCGAAACCTGCGCCTTCGACCTCCTCGACGCCGAGCCGCTGCGCGACGTCGAGCCGGGTGAGATCGTCATCCTCGACGCCGGCGGCGTCGCCTCCTCGTCCTTCGCGATGGGGCGGCGGACCGCGTTCTGCATCTTCGAGCACGTCTATTTCGCCCGCCCCGACTCGACCGTCTTCCACAGGTCGGTCGCCGAGTCGCGACGCGCGTTCGGGAGGCGGCTGGCGCGCGAGCACGCCGTCGCGGCGGACGTCGTCGTCCCCGTTCCCGACTCCGGGATCTTCGCCGCCCTCGGCTACGCGGAGGAGAGCGGCATCCCGTACGGCATGGGCCTCGTGAGGAACCACTACGTCGGACGGACCTTCATCGAGCCGAAGCAGTCGATCCGGAACTTCGGCGTCAAGGTCAAGCTGAATCCCGTCCGGTCGGTCGTCGGCGGAAAGCGGATCGTCCTCGTCGACGACTCCATCGTCCGTGGGACGACGTCGAAGAAGCTCGTCAGACTCCTGAAGTCGGCCGGGGCCACCGAGGTCCACATGCGGATCTCCTCTCCCCCGACGACGAACCCCTGCCACTACGGGATCGACACCCCCCAGCGCCGGGAGCTCATCGCGGCCACGAAGGAGCTCGAGGAGATCCAGGCCTTCATCGAGGCCGACTCGCTCGGGTACCTGTCGCTCGACGGGATGCTCCAGGCCTTCGGGAAGGGAGAGGGCGAGACGTGCGCCGCGTGCTTCTCGGGTCGCTACCCGGTCCCCTTCGTCGCGGCTCTGGAGCAGCAGCCGCTCTTCGGCGAGGACGACGTCCACGCGCCCGCGGGACGCGACGGGAAGCGCTGATACCATCGTGCCGCCCCGCCGGAGGCCCGGCGGAACCCCTGCGAGGAGGCGCGCCATCCCGAACGACACGCCGCTCACCTACGCCGCCGCAGGCGTCGACATCGACGCGAAGATGGCGGCCGTCGCCCGCGCGAAGGAAGCGATCCGCTCGACGTTCACTCCCGGCGTCGTCGGCGACGTGGGGGGCTTCGGAGGACTCTTCCGGCCCGACTTCGCGGGGATGGAAGACCCGCTCCTCGTCGCCTCGGCGGACGGCGTCGGCACGAAGATCCGCGTGGCCATCGCCGCCGGCGTGCACGGCACCGTGGGGCAGGACATCGTCAACCACTGCGTCGACGACATCCTCGTACAGGGGGCCAGGCCCCTCTTCTTCCTCGACTACGTGGCCACCGGACGGATGCGCCGGGAGGTGATCGCGGAGGTCATCGGGGGCGTCGCGGCCGCGTGCCGCGAGAACGGCTGCGCTCTCCTCGGCGGCGAGACGGCCGAGATGCCGGGGATGTACGCCGACGGCGATTACGACCTCGCCGGGACGATCGTCGGGGTCGTCGACCGGCCGAAGCTCCTCGACGGCTCGCGCGTCGTCGAGGGAGACATCCTCCTGGGCCTCGCTTCCTCGGGCCTTCACACGAACGGCTACTCCCTTGCCCGGATGCTCTTTTTCGAGCGGCTCGGCCTGTCACCGCACGACCGCGTCGCCGAGCTCGGAACGACCGTCGCCGAGGCCCTTCTCGCGGTGCACCGGAGCTACCTGAAACCGCTCCTGCCGCTGGTTCAGGACGGGCTCCTCTCCGCCCTCTCGCACGTCACCGGAGGCGGCTTTCCCGACAACCTCCCGCGCGTTCTCCCCGAAGGCCTTCGGGCCGTCGTGGAGCCCGGGGGATGGGAATGGCCGGCTCTCTTCCGGTTCATTCGCGACAAGGGGAGCGTGGCGGAGGACGAAATGCTCCGGGTCTTCAACTGCGGTGTCGGGATGGTCCTCTTCGTCGCCCCCGCCCACCTTGCCGAGGTCACGCTCCGGCTCGCACAGGCGGGCGAGACGGTCCTCGCGGTCGGCAGGGTCGAGAGCGGTCCTCGCGGCGTCCGCTTCGCGTGACGGCCTTGGAGGGCGCCCCGTACGTCGCGCCCGTCCCCTGGTTCGCGCTCCCGGCGCGGCTCGCGGTCCTGCTCTCGGGTCGCGGCTCGAACTTCGAGGCCCTGTCGGACGCGTGCGCGCGCGGCGACCTGCCCGCGCAGATCGTTCTCGTCCTCGCGGACCGGGCGGACGCCGCGGGCCTCGAGAAGGCCCGTGCGCGAGGCCTTCGGGCGCAGCTCGAGCAGCGGCGTCCGGGTGAACCGCGTGCCGCCTACGAAGAGCGCCTGGCCGTGCATCTCGTCGCCGCGGGTACGGACCTCGTCTGCCTCGCGGGGTTCATGCGCGTCCTCTCTCCCGCCTTCGTCGCCCGCTTCGAGCGGCGGATCGTGAACGTCCACCCCTCACTCCTGCCGGCCTTTCCCGGCCTCCAGGCCCAGGAGCAGGCGCTCGAGCACGGTGTGAAGGTGGCGGGCGCGACGGTCCATCTCGTCGACGCGGGCACCGACACGGGGCCGATCGCGGGCCAGGAAGCCGTAGCGGTCCTCCCGGGCGACGACGTCCAGAGCCTCTCGGCCCGCATCCTCGCTGCCGAGCACCGTCTCTATCCCGCCACGATCGACCGTCTCCTTGCGGGGGGCTGGGCCGTCTCTGGCCGCCGTCTGACCTTTCCGGCCTGAGTCCGCTCGGCGGGAGGCCCGGGCTCGAAGCGGGCTTTCCGTTCCGTCGCTTCCGATGGAAATCCCACTTTGGTGGGATTGCGACGGCGTTCGCTTCCCCCTTACCCTCCGGAGCAGAACATCAGGGTGGAAATGTGCGGCGGTGGAACCCCTTGTCCCGGAGAGGGATAAGGGGTCCTTTTCCCGTGCTCCGGCGTCCGAGGCCAACGACCATGGGTCCACATCCGGCCGGTCGGAGAGCGCCCTTGAACGAGCGGCCGCCTCCTCACTCGGATCGCCCGCCCGAGGAAACCGATCTTTTTCGAGCTTCACG